>JBIJDE010000070.1:0-14687 GCA_044344305.1 Armatimonadota bacterium | reverse complement strand
AGGTATAATCGCCGGTTTTCATTAGTATGCGAATATACTGGTAATCTCCAGCGGTTACCGGCACTTCAGTATAAAGGTCAGTATTATTTTGGAATCCACCGAAATCTTTGGTAGCAATATCTATGAATGATGTTCCGTTGGTTGAACCCTGAATATAAAACTTTTTAACAGTCGCACCTTCACCTGAATTACTCCACCATTTTGTTTTTACTTTCGTCACATTACGTGCTTTATCGAGTTTCAATGTCGCCCACCAGTCCTTAGTACCATTGCCTGTTAATGCACCATTTGGTATCCAGGTCCAGGTCGACCAGAGAGCATTTAAAAGGTCATCGTGGCCAGTAACAGCCCCACTGTTGCTGGTATCTGCGACTGACTGGCTACCGACAGTTAAAGATACTTTATTTGTAGGCAGTAGCTGCAGCCAACTGTAATTTGTAACAGCTTGGGGCGGCAATCCGAACAATACTGTTTTAGATGTGCCTACATGACCATCAATATAGCTGACAATTGCTAAACCTGAATGGCGATATTTCACCTGTGATGACAATGATCCAATATTATTAGGGGCTAAGCCATCTGTTGTTAACGATTTTGTAGTGCTGTCAGGAATTGAACCGAGGCTTAAGCCACTCAATTCAGAGTTGTAGATATAACCATTCGGGGTACCTTTGCCTTCGGTAGGACAGATCAATACGCCGGGATCGACTTTTAAATCTGACCAGACCGATGCGGTTGTCGGCAGACTTTCGTCATGGTCTTGGGCAAACATTTGCGCAGACGCTGCAATTTGACGTTGGTTGCTGGTACATGTTGTCTGTCGTGCTTTCTCACGAGCACGAGCAAAGACAGGGAAAAGGATGGCGGCGAGGATTGCAATTATGGCTATTACAACCAGTAATTCAATCAATGTGAACCCATTTCGTTTAATGCTCATTGAATTTACCTCCAAAAAAATATGATTACTTTAGTAATCTATATTAAGATTATAACGTTTGTTTTTGTTTTAAATTTACAATAACAATTCAAATCTGATTGCCTAATTTATTATTAACAAGCAACAGTACTGCAAGATAAATCTTATTAATACATGCCTGTCTTATACTATAATTGAGTCATTGTATTAATACAAAATAAATTTGGTAAATATTCGAAATCCCGTATATTTACGATTAATTTATAACAATAATAATATTACCCCCCCACTATGCAGATGTCAAGCATTTTTATTTTATTTTTAAAAATAGTTTTAAGGTAATACTAAAAACTCAAATATTGTCAATTTCTAAATTAGATAATAAATTATGACAGCAGAATATTTATTTTACTTTTGGGGACAGACCAGCCACCAGCACTGCTTCGCCGCTTGATGTCAGTCCCGGGAGCTTCGGGACTGACATGGATGCGCCGGAACGGCAACCCGTGTCTGTCCCAATAAGATGAACCGGTAAAATATAACGCTTTCCTGCATTTTGGGACAAGACACCTGTACGGCTTCGCCGCTTGATGTCAGTCCCCCGTAATACTCCTTTTTCGTATATTTACAAATAATTTTCATTTTCAGACAAATTTAATATAAATTTCACAAAATAGTGGTAGAATAGATGTAAATTAATGCAATTCCCAGTATATTGATACCGGGGTAAGGACTCACGATATGACTAATGGGGTTAAACAGTGGCATTTACATAATAAAGGCAATGATGTCGAATCAATTAAAACGTCCATTTTAAGCAATCTGGAATATAGATTGGCGAAGGATTCTTATAGTGCCACTCTTTATGACCGTTTTCTGGCAACTGCTTTTGCTGTACAGGAACGTGTATTAGAACGCTGGATTAACACCCAACAAAAATATCATCACACTAATCCAAAACGTGTTTATTATATATCTATGGAGTTCCTTTTAGGTCGTTCATTGTCAAACAGTTTAATAAATCTTGGACTGTATGACGAATTTAAATTGGCGATTACCGGCCTGGGGATGAACTTTGAAGAAATTATCGAGTCCGAGTTTGACGCTGGACTTGGTAACGGCGGATTAGGAAGGTTAGCAGCATGTTACCTGGACAGTATGGCGACAATGGGCATACCGGCAATTGGTTATGGTATCCGTTACAACTACGGACTGTTTAACCAGAAAATAACAGATGGTCGCCAGGTTGAAGAGCCGGATAACTGGTTGAAAATGCCAAACCCATGGGAGATAGAACGGCCAGAGTTCTCATTTAATGTTCAACTATATGGCAATGTCAGCAGACCGATAAACCAGATAAATGACCCCAAAATGCAATCAACATGGGAAACGAAAGAATCTGTTGAAGCAGTGGCATTCGATATGCCGACTCCAGGTTTTAACAAGCAAAACGTTAATACTCTTAGATTATGGACAGCGCAATCACCAGCGGAATTTAATTTGGATAACTTTAACCAGGGTGATTATATGACAGCCAGCCAACACCAGGTGATGTCGGAAAATATTTCCAAGGTGCTTTATCCTAATGATCATTTCTTCGTGGGCAAAGAATTACGCCTGAAACAAGAATATTTCCTTGTTAGCGCCAGCATACGCGATATCGTTCGCCGTTTTAAATCCGACAATATGACGGCATGGATAACATTCCCGGAACATGTTGCAATACAGCTAAATGATACCCACCCATCACTGGCGATACCGGAATTAATGCGAATTTTGGTAGATGAAGAAGGATTAAGTTGGGATATCGCGTGGGATATAACCAAGCGGACATTCGGATATACAAACCATACTGTACTGCCAGAAGCACTGGAAGAATGGCCTACAGATATGCTGGAAAAACTGTTGCCGCGCCACATGGAGATTATATATCTGATTAATTTCTACTTCCTCCAGGAAGTATCACGCAAATATCCAGGCGATATAGAACGGCTTCGGCGGATGTCGATAATTTCCGAAGACGGTGTGAAACGCGTTCGTATGGCATACCTTGCCTGTGTAGGTAGCCACAAGGTAAATGGAGTGGCGGAGTTGCATACCAGACTGTTAAAAGAAACTGTCTTAAAAGATTTTGCTGATTTTTGGCCCGACAAATTCATTAATATAACTAATGGTGTTACCCCGCGAAGATGGATATTAAAAGCAAACAAATGCCTGAGTGGACTGATAAAAGAAACCATTGGTACAGGATGGATTACTGACTTATCAGAATTGAAGAAATTAGAAGAATTTGCTAATGACCCGGCATTTCATGAGGTTTGGCGCATTGCGCGCAAGCATTGCAGCGCACCGTTAATAAAACGGCTTTATGAAGACCATAGCATTATCATTCCGCAGAACTCAATTATTGATGTACAGGTGAAACGTATACATGAATATAAACGCCAACTTCTATTTGCATTATTCATAGTCGCGCGATATCTGGATATTAAAGATAATCCAAATGGTGATTTTGTTCCCCGTACTTGCATAATTGGCGGTAAGGCCGCACCGGGGTACTGGATGGCAAAAAATATTATTCTGTTTGTTAACCGTATCGCCGATATGATAAATCATGACCCGCAGGTAAAAGATAGATTGCAAATTGCATTTTTGCCTAATTATCGGGTATCATTGGCAGAAGATTTAATTCCGGCAGCAACTCTTTCCGAGCAGATATCTACTGCTGGTAAAGAAGCCAGTGGAACAGGAAATATGAAGTTTGCACTAAACGGGGCAGTTACTATCGGTACCATGGATGGCGCAAATATTGAAATTCTGGAAGAAGTAGGACCAGAAAATATATTTATATTTGGACTGCATGCTAATCAGGTATCAGAACTAAAGGCGAATGGTTACGACCCGGCAGCATACATTGGTAAATCAGAGAAATTGCAGAGAGTACTGCGATTAATTGAATGTGACTTTTTCAGCCCGGGAGATTCAAACTTATTCAGATCAATTTTTGAACATATCACCCAATATGACGAGTATCTGATAGCAGCAGATTTTGAAAGTTATATAAAAGCGCAAGAACAAGTAGACGACGCATATCGCGACCAATTTAAATGGACAAAAATGTCTATACTTAACTGCGCCAGATGCGGCAAATTTTCCAGTGACCGTTCTGTCGCAGAATATGCTGAGAAAATATGGGACGCTGAAACTTTATTCATCGCCGAGTCTGATTCGGTAGGGTTGAGCGCAGACTAAGATACAACTACTATTGTCATTTTTTAATGGCTATTTAAAATATTTCACATTTGACGGAGGGGAAAAGTGGCAAAGCTTTTTAACAAGAATTACAGTCGGCGAGAATTAGAAAGTTATGGCGGCGATACCATTCAGTTTGGTGGTATTCGTCCTGTCATTCTGGCTTCTGGTCGCGGCAATGGGGTAAGAGCATTTGAGGTTGATACCGGTGGCGGTTTATCTTTTACAGTTTTAACTGACCGCGGTTTAGATATCACCCGTGCAGCGTATAATGGCATGTCGCTTTCCTGGCATTCATGCAGCGGTCCGGCGCACCCATCATACTATGAATCACAGGGGTTGGGCTGGCTGCGTACATTCCCCGGCGGTTTGGTAACCACCTGCGGATTAGAATATGCCGGCGCACCGGAAACGGATGAAGGGAAAGAATTCGGCCTCCACGGTCGTATCAGCCACCTGCCTGCTGAAGAATTGGGTCACTGGAGTGTCTGGCGCGGCGATGATTTGCACTTTTTCATTCGCGGTACTATTACCGAGGGGGTAATATTTGGCTACCGATTTCGCATGACCCGCACCATACATATAATGTTAGGAAGCAATGTGATTGATATTAATGATGAAGTTGTTAATACCGGCGCAACCGCACATCCGCACATGATGCTGTATCACATAAATTTTGGGCATCCGTTGTTATCAGCCGATACCCGGGTTATTGTACCAGTTAATTCAATTACCCCACGCGATGAACATGCCGCAACCGGCCTGATGGATGCGCACAAATTTGACGAACCAACCGCCGGGTATCGCGAACGATGTTTCTACCATGATATCCTTACTGATTCATCAAATATCGCTCGCATAGTATTATTAAACTCCATGCTGCGCGATGGTATGGCGGCGTATGTTGAATACGACAAAACCACACTTCCCTGCTTTACCGAATGGAAACAGATGGGGTTTGGCGACTATGTAGTGGGATTAGAACCATCAAATTGCCGGGTTGAAGGCCGGTCTGTTGACCGCGCTGCCGGAAGATTAGTCACTCTTGAACCCGGGGATTCCCGTGAATATAGTGTGAAAATAGGGGTATTATCCGGTGATGCAGAAATAGATGGATATCTGGCAGGAATGCCGGGAGGATAGATATGAAAACTAAAAATGTAAATGGTTTAACTTTGGACTTTTCTGGTCCTTTTGATTTGGATGTTGCCATGGAACGAGAATGGTTGCTGACAAATGGCATCGGTGGTTATTCATCATCATCATTTTGCGGTATGAATACCCGGCGATACCACGGCCTGTTGGTAGCCGCGCTGAAACCACCGGCGCAACGAACATTATTAGTCGCAAAAATGGAAGAAAAAATAACCACCGGTGCATCCACATACCTGTTATCAACAAATATGTACCCCGGTGTTATACATCCTGATGGATATAAATTGTTGCAGGATATTGAAATAACACCTGATAGCGTTACGACAAAATTCATCGCTGGCATGGCACGAATGGAAAAAGAAATACGCATGGTACCGGGTGAAAACAGCACACTGATTGAATATAGAAATACGGGACCCCAGCCATTTACTTTGATGATTACCCCGTTGGTTAATGCCCGGGATTTTCACGGAGAAACCCGCGACGGCAGCATTCCTTTCTCCATCGATGTACCCCGATGGGAAGGTGGAGCGATAGTCCATGTAAAACCGAGTTGGATGCATGAAGGTTTCTGGATGCGAAGTAGTGTTGGCAGTTGGGACGCAGACCCGGATTGGTATAGAAATATTCGACATATCTGGGAAGAAAGACGTGGATTATCATCCACCGACAACCATTTTGCTCCCGGACATTTTGTCGTGGAGTTACGACCCGGCCACACACTTAGCATCACATTATCAACCGAAGAAAAACGTCTGCCAGCGAAATTAGCGGCATTGCCGATTGTTGAAATTGATGAACCGGTAGAAATAGCATTTCTGCGCCGTACCGCCGAGACATTTCTGGTAGATAGAACAATTGACGGACAGGAAAAGCCGGGCAAAACTGTAATCGCCGGTTACCACTGGTTTGGCGATTGGGGACGCGACACCATGATTGCGCTGCCCGGGTTATGCATCAACAGTAAGAAATATGATATTGCCGCCGATATTCTGCGCACCTTTGCCGCGTCATTACGCCGCGGGTTACTGCCAAACCTGTTTCTGGATGGTGGCGATGGCGAGGCATACAACACCGTTGACGCGTCTTTGTGGTTCGTTAATGCCGTTTATGCGCTCTATAACGCCACCCACGATAACGCATTGCTGGAAGAGTTGCGTCGGCCATTGGAAGAAATTATCTATTGCTACCGTTTTGGCACCGATTACGGCATACGCATGGACAAAGACGCGCTGATAATCGCCGACGCACCCGGGTGGCAATTGACATGGATGGACGCCAAGGTTGGCGATTGGGTAGTGACACCCCGCGCTGGCAAACCGGTTGAAATTAACGCGTTGTGGTACAACGCATTAACCATCATGGAAAAATTCTCCAGCGACCTTGGATGGGGTGGTGACTACGGCAAATTGGCCGACCGGGTAAAACGCAACTTTGTAAAATTCTGGTATGAACCGGGTGAATACTTATACGATGTATTAGGTGAAAAATCAGACATCAGCCTGCGCCCCAACCAGATTTTCGCTGTTAGTCTGCCATACTCACCGCTGCCATCTGCCCAGGCATTCAGCGTAGTTAAAACAGTAGAACGATTCCTGTTGACACCATACGGCCTGCGCACCTTACCCCGCCATGACCCGTCATATCATGGTTTATATGTTGGCGGCCCACTGGAACGTGACGGCGGCTATCACCAGGGGACAATATGGGCATGGCTGATTGGCCCGTACGTAGACGCCTACCTGAAAGTGCATGGCTATACAAAAACCGCAAAAAAACATTGCCGCGAGATACTGAAACCACTGCTGAAACACGTCTGGGACGCCGGGGTAGGTTCAGTCTCAGAAATATTCGACGCCGAACTGCCGCACTACCCCAAAGGCACCATAAGCCAGGCATGGAGCGTATCAGAACTAATCCGGGCATGGGATAGTTGTGGAGAGTAAGAGTTTAGTTTTCAGTTTTCAGTTTTCGGTTTTCAGTTTTCAGTGTTCAGTTTTTTGTTTATTAGATGAGCCAGTAAATGGTAGGGGAGATGTATTAGTATTCTACACAAATCGAAAATGTGTAGATATCTGAATATTTATACTGAATAATTCCATAGCCCACAGCATCGCTGTGGGTCTGATATTAGATTAGATTTTACGCCCTGTAGGGGCACAATTCCTCTATAAAAAGAATTAGTAAATTATTGCTATGGAATTATTAACATATCGGCGATACAACAAATTAAATCACTTACATTTTGTTTAATATAATTAAAGGAGACTATTATGCTTAAAAATAGATGCTTATTCATATTTATGATGTTTCTATCCTTAACAATGTTAGCGCAGTCTGTGTTTGCAGTTGATTTGCCGATTCTTGTAGAACGAGAAGAAAAAATATCTGCAATATATCCTCAAAGCGACACGAAATTATGGATGGTTACTGAAAAAGGATTGTTTGAATTCGATATGGTAACGAAGCAAACAAGAACCCTTGTTGATACAGAGAAATCAAGTCAATTCATCGCGAGTAGTGTAAGTCTTGGATTCGGTGCTTATACGATTAGAGAAAAGAAAAAAGATGGTACTTATGTATATCATATTTATGATGGTGATGTTATTCATGATATCTCGTCGAAACGTTTTTTTAATCGTGTAGATTATTGTAAATCAACACAAATGGTATTTTTTCGAGTATATGGTGAAAATACAACATTATCCATGTTTACAGATATGGATGGTAAACCTAATATTAATTTATCGAAGCGATTACTTCAAGATTTAATTATTATACCGGTAGATCAGGATCCCTCATTCATTGCTGGTTTTAATTTTCGTAAAATAGAGGAAGTAAAAACGGTTGTTTGTGCTCGCATTAATAAAAGTGGTGATGCATTGTGGGAGTTTCCAATTGATAAAGGATACTATATTAATACAATCAGTGTTGCGCCTAAAAGAGATGCGGTTGTTGTAATTGCGGATCATTTTATATATCCGAAAAATCGTGTTTTAGGAGATGATGGACCAAAGTTGTGGTTATTGCGATTATCAGATGGGAAAATTTTGAAAGAGGTAGTAGTTGGTGGTGTTAATGTTAATCGGGTATCATTTTCACCTTCTCAAGAATACGCAATTTTATTCGGTGGCGGTAATTATATGTGTGTGGTACGCATACCTGATTTGACAGTTATTCGTGAAGTTAATCGATTTGTTGGAGGATTTAGTGTAGACGATGCTATGGTTACGGATAACGGAGAAGTGATTTACTATTATCGTCCGTTTGTAGCAGATGCAGTAGGTAAAGCAACTATTAATATAGTTAATAAAGAGAATAATAGGACAATTGTATGGGAAGGTGAATATATAGAAGAAGGCAATTCATTATTAGATAGGGTTCTTGTACAACTACCTAATAAAGATATCTTATTTAGACGTGGTAATCAAGTGTTAAAACTTACATTTTGATGTTGGTTATAAAATATAGTTAATACAGTTATTTAAAGTTATACTAATTCCAAAATTTCTTCTCAAACTCATTGAACTACATATTAAATAACTGTAGAATTGCCACGACGGAGGATATTATGGGTAATTCTGGTTTGTTTAAAAATAAAATGTGCGCGGTGCAGTTGAATGCGGCGGCGACGGATTTTATTAGTTATAGCGCAAATGGGAATACATACACACTGGCACCACCGGTGTTTGAGATTGATGGCGTGTTGGTTAGCGGGGCGGCAAAGTTTGGCGCGGCGACATCCAGCAAACTCAGCAATGGAGTAACAGAATACCGCAGTACCGGCGGGATGAAGAATGGGGTGAAGATTACACTGGTTTTACAGGTGGCGGACGATAACCCTATTGTACGTTTTCAATATATTCTAAGTAGCAATACCAGCCATACTTTGACCCGGGTTACCGGTGTAGACAGGCTTGATTACCTGTCATATTCGGTGGCCAACCTGCCTGATGTAACCGAAGTGCGTTTCTCCGACTTTCAGGAGTTGGTGCATAGTTATGTGCTGTTTGAAGAGAAAGTTGAGGACCGGCAATTCGATAACAGCTTTAAATTAAATGGCCCGATGCTGGTGGCGAGTGACGCCAACGGCGCGTTTATAACCGCGGTTGAACACGGTTCGCAATACCCTGACCCATTCATTACCTTTAACCTGACCCCCGACCGCACGGTGACCATCTCTGCAGTGAAAGGTAATATCTTCGACGGACAGGGTATCTCACCGAAAAAGCCGTTCAGCACCATCTGGCTGCAATGTGGTGCGGCGAAGAATGTTGATGAACTGGCGGGACATTTCCGCAATTTCATCCTGAACTACCAGACCGTAAATATGGAAAGCCGCAAGCCATATATTTTCTACAACACCTGGGCATTTCAAGAGCGTGACCAGGCGTGGGGCAGTGGCAAGTACCTGAACGCCATGATACAGGACCGGGTAATGGCGGAGATTGATGTTGCCCATAAGATGGGGATTGATGTATTCGTACTTGATACCGGATGGTACGAGAAAACCGGCGATTGGCGGGTAAACCTGAAAAGATTCCCGGACAACCTGAAGTCGGTCAAAGCGAAACTGGATGGTTATGGAATGAAGTTGGGCCTGTGGTTTGGCCCATTGCACGCCGCCATGAGCAGCGTTATGCACGCCAACCACACCGACTGCATCATGTCATGGGAAGGTAAACAATCCGACATTCATCCCATTTGGGAGACCGAAGAAAGCCAGAACCTGTGCCTGGTGAGCCGATACAAAGACGCCTTTGCCGATGAATTAATCAAGCTGGTTGATGAGTTGGGAGTGACATATTTCAAATGGGATGCCATTGGCCAATACTGGTGCGATGACCCGGGGCACGACCATGGCGACGCAAATTGCACCGTAAAGGAACGTGCCGACAGCTACGCGTTTCAACTGGGAACCGCGATGCAATACGTAGTGAATAAACTATGCAAAGCATGCCCGCAGGCGATTGTCGACTTTGACATCACTGAAGGCTGGCGCAGCGTTGGTCTTGGATTTCTATCGGCAGGCAAATATTTCCTGATTAATAATGGCCCATATTACGGCAGTTTCAATATCCCAGAATGGGTGCGGAACCAGTCAAACGTATTCATCTGGCCGGGACCGGCGCGCACATGGGTGTGCCGTTACCCGTTGCGAATGGACAAATGGATACCGTCGGTATTATTTCTCACCCATTACCTGCCCGATGACCCGGAAAACTCGCAGATACTCAATATCGCCTCGCTGATATTGGGGCAAAACGGTATCTGGGGTGACTTGCTGGGCATCAGCGATGAAGGCGTGGCGAGATTCGGCGATTACCTGGCAAAATACAAACTGGTTCGCGACGATATCACCAATGCCCGGGTAGTGACATCCGGCATGGTATCTGGCAGCCCGGAAATATACGAAAAGCTGGCAGATAACGGACGCGGCGCGGTATGCGTATTCGCCACTGCCCATGGAAAATTCAGTTATGTCACCCAACACACCGCCGACAAAAAATGGTGGGCAACCGAAGGCGTAACGGTAAGTTATGATGCAAAAGGCCGCGCGATAATAGAAGCTGAATTCACCACCGGTGGGGCAAAAGTAATATTTTTCGGAGTTTAGAATATTAACATGGATGGGCAGGATAGGCAGGATGAAAATCATCTTTACTATCCTGTCTATCGATGTGAAAAAATGATATAAGGGAACTCCCTTGCATTCTGAAAATTTAATCTAATGACAAATGTTAGTAGAACACAGAATGCGTGGCTGTACCCGGTAGTTTTTGTTAAATATTATTACTCATTAAAATATTTGATCGGCGATATGCTGTCGGTGTCATTCCAGAATGCTGTTTAAATATCTTTGAGAAGTAAAATTGATCATCAATACCAACGCGTTTCCCTATCTCACTAAATGGTAAAATAGTTGTTGCTATCAACATCGCCGCTTGTTTCAGTCGTTCTTCCTGTAACCATTGTCCAGGTGATTTATTAAGATATTTTTGAAATAAACGGGTTAATGTTGAAGTGCTGCAATCTGCATAGTTTGCTATGTCAGACATGGTTATCGTTTTATTCAGATGCTTTGTCATGTAACTTAAAATCAACTGTAATCTATCAGGTATTGATATTTTATTTTTATTAAATTTCAAATAATAGTTTAACTCTATTTCAAACATTTCACCAAGTTGGCGGGCTAACCATTCCTTCATATTACCCCTTTGGAATGTTGTAACTATATATGTTGCTAATTGTATTAATGATGGTGATTCATTTTTGCAACCAGTAATTACATCTGTAAAAAGATAAGATATTTTTTTAGATAAGTTTGCATCATTCCCGCTTTCTGGCATCGATTCATCAAATTTCAAATTAACTGATAAGGGCAAATCAGGAATATAGTGAATCCCGGCTACAAATAGCGGTTCTTTTCCATCAGATGCATAAACAACATCATGTCCCCATGGCAACAGTAAAAACTGACCGGGTGAAATATTGTAATTTTCCCGATTAACATTTACTATGCCTTTTCCATTAATACACCACAATAACATTATACTTTGAACGCAGGAATTGCGGACTTTTTCTTTGGCTCTAAATTGATATTCATTTGCCCTTACGATGATTGAGTTCATGTATCTTCTCCTCTCAAATGATTGTATATAACAAAATAAATCATAATTTATTTTTAATTTGCGTTAATTATACAAATTTATGAATTATTTATCCATTGTTATTTCAAAAAATAAGGAGTAAATTAATAACATGTTGCTATAAATAATATAGCGGCAAATTTTTATATGAGGTATTTGTTCATGAAATGTAAGAAATCTCTTGGTAAACAACAAGGGTTCACACTTATTGAATTGCTGGTCGTGATAGCCATTATTGCTATCCTCGCCGCAATTTTATTCCCGGTGTTCGCCCGGGCACGTGAAAAAGCGCGGCAAACCACCTGCCTGAGTAATCAGAAACAAATTGCTGCCAATGTTATGATGTATTGCCAGGATCACGAAGAATTAATGCCAGATGTATCAACTATTTGGAATGATATTAAGATGGATAGTGGTGCTTTAATATGCCAATCAGCAGGAAAAGGAACACCGAATGCCTATCTTTACAATTATTGGGTAGGCAGCAAATCTTTAGGTGATATAGCGAATCCTTCATCATCTATACTCACTATGGATGGAAAACATGACGCTACCACTACACCATCAATAACATACTCAAATACAGCATACAATGATAAAGATATTGCAATACGACACAGCAATAAATTTATTGCAAGTTTTGTTGATGGACATACAAATAGCCTCAGCCTAAGTGAATTGCCATTTGAATTAAAAAGTAATGCAGCAGAATTTCTTGGCTATGATGAAACAACAAAAGGTAGTTTCTGGTCATCATCGGGAGGTTACAAATATGGCAGTAAAGGATATGTATTATGTCATTGGAATAATACTACAGTAACAAATTTTATGACTGGTAGTGGTGGTTATGTAGCCAGTGGAACATTATCAGGAAGTAATACACATACCTGGGCTGCCGCACCACAGACTGACACCCGTGCAGTTATAAATCCGGCAACTGGTACACGTGCTGCATCTACATGGTACAATTTAAATAATTACAGTATCGTTCTTTCAGTGCCAGATGAACCAGCTATACGATATATGCAAGTCTATTCCATGAGTTGGGATAACAATGATACTGGTTGTTATAATATCAAAGACAGTACAGGAAATACTCTAATATCATCAAATATATTTGTAAACGGTACTCAGGCAAATAGTGGTACATGGTTAAAGTTTCGATTTAAAGGTAATATTACATTTTTCGGATCGATGACACCACCATCAGGTTCAAGTTCAAGAATATCTGCAATTACTTTTGATTAGTAACGAACTATAGTTAATTATCCTGTGTCAAAACAGTTTCGGGACTGACACCAAATGGCGAAGCCAGGCAGGTGTCTGTCCCAAAAACATGGAGACTTTCATGAAAAAGCTATCATCTAAAGAACGTGTATTAACGACACTGGCGCGGCAGGAACCTGACCGCGTACCTATCGGCTACTCGGCTAACCCCGGTATTGATGCGCGTCTGAAAGCGCATTACGGTTTGAAAGCCGATGACTGGTCGGGGTTGGTGGATGTGTTGGGGGTAGATTTTCGCGGAGTTGGTGCGCCATACACCGGCAAACGCCTGCACCCGGAACCATCGGTAGACCGCCATGTCGATCCGCTGTGGGGATGGGTGACGAAGCTGGTTGAGCATGAAAGCGGGAACTACTGGGATTATTGCGATTTTCCGCTGATTGAAGCCGACGAAGAAACGATTGCTAATTGGCCAATGCCATCAGCAGACGATTTCGATTATTCCCACATGGCGGAACATTGTAAAGCCAACGAGGAATACGCCGTATTCGTCGGCGGTGCCGGACTGGCATGCATCATCAATACCGCCGGTTTTCTGCGCGGCATGGAACAGGTTTTTGTCGACCTGGCACTTGATGAAGAGGCCGGTCTGCTATTGATAGACCGTATGTTGGAAGTACAATTGGAAACAACGCGCCGACAACTTGAAGCGGCAAAAGGCGGCGTCGACTTCATGTGGATTGGTGAGGATCTTGGCACTCAACGCGGTCCGCTGATAAGCATGGAAACATTCCAACGCCACATCAAACCGCGCCACAAACCATTCTTTGACCTGGCGAAGGAATATAATCTGCCGGTGATGATGCACACCTGCGGCAGCAGCAGTTGGGCATACGACGAATACATCAGCATGGGCCTAACCTGTGCAGACACCCTGCAGCCGGAAGCGGCAGAGATGTCGCCAGCATATTTGAAAGGACGATTCGGCGACCGCCTGGCGTTTCACGGCTGTATCAGCACCGCCGGCCCGGTGGCGTATGGCACTGTGGAAGACACCATCAAAAACTGCAAAGAAACCCTGGAAGTAATGATGCCCGGTGGCGGCTATTGTTTCTCCCCCACCCACTGCCTGCAGGACAATTCACCAACAGAAAATGTAGTTGCGATGTATGCAACGGCGCATGAGTTTGGGGTGTATTGACGTATTTGAATAGAGAACTTTTAAAGGTAAACAGTCGAATCGACCATTTTAAGAAGATTTCTCTTTGGAAGTGAAAGCCCTGAGTTAAATAAATGAAAAAGAGTTGACATTTTATACTTTTATCGATATAATTCTTTCAATATATTTCATTATATATTGAAAGGGGAAACATAAATGATCAATTTATTTAAGAGTTTTGGCATTATGATACTAATATCTATCATAATGAGTGGTTGCAGTGATGGTGGGTCCTCGGCTGCATAGTATTCTACATATCTCCCCGACC
>JBIJDE010000578.1:0-3096 GCA_044344305.1 Armatimonadota bacterium | reverse complement strand
AGGTATGCAAACTGTGCCGGTGGTAATACGTGAATGCACTGACGAAGAGATGCTGGCTTTGGCACTGGTAGAAAATATTCAGCGTGAAAATCTGAACGCGATTGAAGCCGCCCGTAGTTACCGACAACTTTCAGAAAAATTTGGATTGACCCAGCATGATGTAGCGGATAAAGTGGGAAAAAGCCGTACTGCTGTAGCAAATACTATAAGACTGCTGGCATTGCCGGTTGAGATGCAATTAGCAATTGAAGAAGGGAAAATATCTGAAGGGCACGGCAGAGCATTATTATCAATTGATGATAATGAACGAAGAAAGGCACTATTTACCGCCATTAAATTAAAAGGGTTATCAGTCAGGGAAGCAGAAGCGATTGCGTCGATGGAACCCAAGATAAAAAAAGCGCCTAAGAAGATTGTGGCATCAGACGCAAATATGGATGCTGTGAAAGATGAACTGCAATCTGCGCTGGGAACCCGCGTGAAGTTTAGACAAGGTTCCAGTGCCGGCAAAGGTGTAATAGAAATCGATTATTTCACCCAGGATGATTTGGAAAGAATTTATGAAGTAATTGTGAAAAAATAGAAATGTTTTGCAACTGTTATTTTACTAAAGCGTATTAACAAACAATTGGCATCAATGTGATGACCTAAAAA
The DNA here is from genome assembly GCA_044344305.1 of Armatimonadota bacterium. GTDB lineage: Bacteria > Armatimonadota > Hebobacteria > CAIYQO01 > CAIYQO01 > JBAXQQ01. The sequence continues at coordinate 2,442 of JBIJDE010000578.1, read as the reverse complement.
TTGGGAGAGATAAATAATGCGTATTTCAAAGAAACAGTTATTCGGAGCAGCTTTGCTTGCCGGATTAACGCTAATGTCAGTGAATTTTGCGTTTGCGCAAGATGCACAAGATGCACCAGCCGGTGGTCAGAAAGACCAGGCACCTAAGAAAGAAATGACCATCGAAGAGTATTTTACAAAATTAGATGTAAATGCTGATGGTAAATTAGTTGACGGTGAAATTAAAGCTGGACAGTTGAAAGATTGGGATACAAATGCAGATGGTGCAGTAACCCTTGAAGAATTAAAAGCTGCTATTGCAAAAAGAAATCAGCCAAAACCAAAACCGACTGCAGAACAGAAATTTAAAGAAATGGATAAGAATGCAGATGGAAAAGTTGTGCCAGAAGAATTTCCGAAACCTGAAATGTTTGCCGCAATTGATGCTGATAAAAATGGCGAAATCACTTTAGATGAAGTAAAAGCATTTATGGCAAAACAGGATCAGCCTAAACCAAAACCAACTGCAGAACAGAAATTTAAGGAAATGGATAAGAATGCAGATGGTAAAATCACCCCTGATGAATTAACCAATACTGAACAGTTTGGAAAAGTTGATATGGATAAAGATGGCGCAATCACCTTGGAAGAGTTCAAAGCATTCATGTCAAAAGATCAACCACGCGAACAGCCAAAAGATAAACCAAAAGATAAACCAAATACTCAACCTGGCGGGTACGGGCAATAGATGCTGTTGGAACTCAAAGTGCTTTTTCACCATTATGGGCATTTACGACACAAACCCAGACTGTAATAGGCACACCAGGCAAACCAAGAGAATAAATTCTTTCGGTGAGAGACACCTTTTAATTGTAGAGACGCAATATTTTGCGTCTCTACGACATTTAATCCATCAAATGTAACACGTACTATCTGAAAGATTTATTATAAAATAGTAATGATATCACGCGGACAAGTAGTTAATATCTGTGGTGCACCATTTTTTATAACAATAGTATCTTCAACTCCAACAATTCCGATTCCGGGTAATCCTACTTTAGGTTCTATTGCTATCGTCATATTTTCTTCAATTTCATCTTTCATTCCCGGTGCCAGAAATGGTGGTTCATCTAATTCCAGACCGACACCATGGCCGACAAATTTAACTTTTTCGGTTCCATATCCCATATATTCTTCTTCGTAACCCATATCCTTAGCCAATTTTGCTGAAAGAAAATAGACTGACTCCCATGTTACCCCGGGTCGTATGAAGTTCAATATCTCTTCTTCGATTTTCAACATGGCATTATAAGCTTTAGAAACTACAGTTGGTATTTCTCCGATACATGCCATTCTTGTTTGATCCAGAATATAACCTTGGCGTACAAAGGCAAAGTCAATGATTATAGGCGTATTTTCTGGGATTATTTTATTTGTTGCTCCATAAGGTATAGCGTTACAAAGCCCGGTTCCTCCGCAAACACCTTCGAATTTCGTGCCGGCAAGGCTGTTAGCACCACAGGACACAACTCCAAATCCAGACATTTCCACACCTTCACGTCTGCACCTGATAAGGGCGTCATGTCCTTGATTTCGGAGATAATATTCTAAACCAGCACTTAATTGCAGTTCTGTCATTCCTGGTTGAAATACTTCACGTACTATTTCAGGTATTTTGTGCATGATTTTACCGGACTCTGCCAGAATTGCAATTTCATCGTCTGATTTTACCATCCGAAGTTTTTTGATGTCCCAACTTGCGTCTATCCATTCTGCACCAGGTAAAAGTTGCTGTAATCGTAAAAATGAAGAATATGAAATAACGTCAGATGCAATACCTATGCGTGTCATTTTTATAATCTCTTCATTTTCAAGGATATCTTTCATTTGTACTGAGCTTTTAAATGGATAACTGCGCATTTCACCAATTTCGTGCTGCATTCTGTCAATTGATTTTCGTGCTATTGCAAATGGATATCCTGATGCAGGTACGACAAGGTATAACGGTTGTATAGAGCCAGAGTAATAAAAGATATCTGGCGCATGATGAAGTACAACACAGTCAAGATTTGTTTTTAGCAGAAAAGCTTGTAATTTTTGTATTCGATTTTTCATATCTTTTATTTATTCATTTGATTTATATTTCCTTCATTTAAAGATTGAGTTAAAAATTCTTTTAAAAATTAATTTTTAAAATATATTACCTTAACACAATCCTAACAATTAAAAGGGATTATACTCATGGATCAAATGGAAAGTGATCCAAAGAATAAAATGTGGGAAAAGGCGCCTTCCCAATGTAGAATGGGGTAATTATATCCCGAAATATTTCCTGTGAATGCTGAAAAGGAGCATACTTGAAATGAAGCTTAAAGTAGCACTTGGCGTTATATTATTAACGCTTTCCCCGATGGCAGTATTCTGCCAAACCGCTGATGCGGACACAAAGGCTGCAATCGAAAA
>JBIJDE010000577.1:0-3099 GCA_044344305.1 Armatimonadota bacterium | reverse complement strand
GCTTGGAAAAGGATGGCGGGAAGTATATGATGTCGGGGTAACCGCTGTATTTTCTATTCTTGATCATCCGCAGGATTTGATTGAAGCGATGAATAATGCTGATGGACAATTGAAAACAGCAACAGAAAATGTTGTAAAATTGTTCATTGCAAATAAAAAAATCGGGCCCGAATAATCTTTATTCGAACCCGACGCCAAAGGAGAAAGGAGTAGTGGATTTATAGTACCACCTGTTGTAATTAATTGCAATAGGTTTTGAAAGATTTTAATAACTTTTTTTAAATTTTATGAAAATATTTTTAAATTTACTATTTTTAATATTGATTACCCTGTCAACAACTGCTGCAAAGGTTGCGCTGCAACCATTGTGGACGTCAAAACAGTACCCTGGTGTGCCGGATGTTGAACAGGCTATCTTGCAGGCGACAAATGATATACGTGTTAAAAATGGATTGGACACAGTTGTCTGGGATGAAAAATTATCGGTTGCAGTACGTCAGCATACAAAAGAGATGGTGGAAGAAAACTATTTTGAACATCAATCACCACATGAAGAATGGAGATCTCCATCACAACGTGCATATTTATCCGGTCATTTTAATAGTCATGTAGGTGAAAATATTCTTTTTATTAAAAATCCACAACAACGAACCGCAACAGAATTTGCTAAAGAGTTTTTACGGTTGTGGATGAATAGTCCCGGACACCGCGCAAATATCCTTACTAAAGAGTGGTCTATTTTGGGGGTAGGGGTATATAAAAAGGATAAACAGATATTTGCCGGCCAACTTTTTGGCGAGGATTGGGCAAATGTCAAGGAAGCTACCCTGCAGGAGATTAATGGCGAATTATTAACATATCGTCTTGCAGGAAAAGCATTAGATGAAGATATGAAGTTGTGGATAGATGAAGTTTATAATGGTCAGGCGGTGGTCGAAGGGAAAAGTTTTTCAGGCGATATTAAAGTTTTAGCCAATAGTGGAAAACATAAAATAGGTGTTTCAAAAGGTACATTGTTAGTATGGCAGGCAATAGTAGATACTGGGATTGATGAAACACAATCGGTATCTGGTATTGAAGAATTAGGCACTAAATCTGTAAATAATATTTCTGTTTCACGTATTCCTTACAATGGATTTGAATTAACAGCAGAAGTAAAAGTGAAAAATATTGCGAAAGAAACGTCCCTCGCAAAAAATCACATGATAATTGAAACAGCGAAAGTTGATGAAAACGGTGTGGTGAAGATAAAATTATTGTTACTGCCAGATGAAAAAGTAACATCAATTGGACTGGCATTTGATACGAAATTAATTGAGCTATTTTATATTGATACGTCAAAACCGTTAAAGAAGGCATTTCGGGCATTAGTAAATTAGTTTATATTTTTTAAGTAGACATGATTTGACTATTGAATAGATATTAATTAATAAGTATTATTAATGCAACCTAATAAAAAGGAGTAATATCCATGGTAAACCAAATAAGATTGGTATCTCTTTTAGCGATACTAACTATATCTTTAATGCTATCGCAATCAGCAGCATCTTCCTGGCCTATGTTTGGATATGACATGCAGCATACTAACAGAAGTCCATTTGTCGGCAATCCTACTCCAACGAAAAAATGGGATTTTACCACGGGTGGTGTGGTTTTTTCTTCACCTATTATAGGCGGTGATGGCACGGTTTATGTTAGTTCTGTAGATAAGAAACTCTATGCTATAAATCCGGATGGCTCCAAGAAGTGGGAGTTTTTAACTGGTGGTCGAATTTTTTCTTCACCTGCAATCAGCGCAGATGGAACGGTAATTTATTTAGGATCAGATGATAATAAACTCTATGCTGTAAATTCTACCAATGGTACTAAGAAATGGGAAATTGTTGCTGGTGATGCTGTCCAGTGTGAACCGGTAATAGGTACAGATGGCACGATTTATGTAGGGTCTAATGACTATAAATTATATGCGATAACTCCTAATGGAAAGAAAAAGTGGGAGTTTACTACTAATGGAGAAATACTTTATGCTCCTGCTATTGGGACAGATGGTACAATATATGTAGGTTCTGCAGACAAGAACCTGTACGCTATTGCTCCAGATGGCAAAAAGAAGTGGGAATATACAACAGGCGACAGTATTCGCTTTTCTCCATCTGTAGGTACTAACGATACAATTTATGTTGGGTCTGATGATAAAAAGTTTTATGCTGTTAATCCTGATGGTACTAAGAAATGGGAGTTTGTTACCGGTGCAAGCATAGCTTCATCACCTGCAATTAGTTCAACTGGTGTTATATATGTATCTTCTGCAGATAGCAAATTATACGCAATCAATATTAATGGCACTAAAAAGTGGGATTTTTTCACTGTCGGTTCTGTGCAAACATCACCAGCAATTGATGCTGACGGGGTTATATATGTAGGATCGAGCAATAAAAAACTATATTCAATTAATCCTAATGGAATAAAAATATGGGAGTTTGCAACTGGGGATGAAGTGAGATCTTCGCCGGCTATCGGGGCTGATGGCACTATTTATGTAGGGTCAAATGATAATAATTTGTACGCTATATGTTCGGGCGTAGCCACCCTCGCTATCACTCCAACTAAGATAACTATTGATGGCGGTAAAACTTTTCAATTCAGTGCAACTCCACCGGATGCCTTGACATGGACAACAACCGGCGGAGGAAACATTAATAGTAATGGTTTATTCACTGCTGATTACACTCAAGGTGTATTTACAGTAACAGTAACATCGGCGGCAGGAAAAGCTACTGCGGAAGTAACAATTAATAAAGTAGTACCAATTGTAATGATGTCGCCAACTCAAATTTCGCCGGCTAATAATGCTGCCAATCTCAGTAATTCTATTACTCTGGCGTGGTCACCGGTGAAAAATGCTACGAGATATGAATATCAGTTCTATAGCTCTTCAAGCAAAACCGTGCCGGTTGAGACGAATGTTATTAATAATGTTACTGTTCCTGTCCAGTATTCATTACAATCAGGTGCAACCTATAGCTGGCGAGTGAGATCAATAGATGCTAATGGTATTTTAAGTCAATATTCTGCATTATGGTACTTCACCACTGGATT
>JBIJDE010000576.1:0-3104 GCA_044344305.1 Armatimonadota bacterium | reverse complement strand
GGATGTGCCGCCGATGCGCGCAGTTATGAGGCCAGCAAATACGGGCAAGGACTGTTGACATACGCATTGCTGCAAGGAATAAAAGGAGCTGCATTAGAAAAAAATAACGTGGTGGATGTAGCAAAACTTTTTAATTACGCTTCAGAACGTGTACCAGAACTGGCTATTGAAATCGGTGGTATACAAAAACCGCTGATATCAGTAAATCACGGTGTTTCATTCGCCATCGGTATGCTAACCGAGGAAGACAAAGCTAATATCTCTTTAGAATCAGAGAAAGAGATTGTGGTGAAGCCAGTAATAATGAATCCAGATATCATCGGCGACCCACTGCATCTATCGCAAATTATTGAAGGAAAATTAAAAAAATTAACAACTGTTGTATATATTGATGCAGAAAAATATCCCAAAGCATTAATGATAACTGGATTTTACAGCACTGACAAAGGAATTATTACAGTAAATATAAAAGTTTTTCAAAATGATAAATTAATTGCAGAGTTCAGTGTAACTGGCGAAGAGAACAATACTGCTAAGTTAGCCGATGACGTTATCAAACTATTTACCGATAAATTAATAGACAAGAAATAGGGAAATTACCTTATACAGAACTTTTAATATTACTCCCCTTCCGAGTCAAACACTGTTTCCAATGAGTCATCTTTTAACTGGCTGGTTGTTGTTACACATGTTCGTCTCCAGGGGATGAAACCGAAAAACCATAATCGCCAAAAATATACCGGCGCTTCAGGATTTTCAGAAATTAGCTGACGAAATGATTGCAAATGTCCCACTTCTCGACCAATCGCATCTTTATAAATATCATATACAAATTTCGAGCAATATTGTCGTGGCGAGTCATATTTGAAACCGAGATGATACACCTTATTCATTCGCACCATTGCCGCTGTCCGCAATCTTTCTTTTTCTTCATTAGTCAGTCCACCGCGTACCCGACGCACCATAAACCGCTCATTTTCCGATTTATGTATGAACATCTCTAACGGTTTGAACTTCGATACAGGTATAGTGCTTTCCGCAACAAACCATTCTCCATCATCACCACGAAAAACCACCCCAACATGCGATTCCCAACTACATGAAGTGGCGGCTACTTGTTTATACAGAAAATTTGAAATCCGTATAAATATTATGTCACCCTCTTGCAGGATGGATTCTACCTCTTTTTGTTTACTCATTTTATGTTTCCTGTTTTTACTTTATTAATAAATACTACCCCACTAACTCCCCAACCACTCCCTCGATCTCCTTTGCCCAAATTTCATACCCTTTTTCGGTCGGGTGGCAGCGGTCGTCCATTATTTCCAAGGAGATTTCTTCTTTACCTTCCAACATTTGTTCGTTGATATTCAGATGCAGAATGTTGGGTTTGTTTTGCATGTATTGTGCCAGCAATTTATTAGCTTCGACAACATCGGTGAATATCTGTTCAGTGGTAAGACCACGGGGGAATATAGCCATTATCAGGATGGTGGTTGTGGGTGATTGTTGGTGAATGTAGCGACAGATGGTGTCGATGCCTTCTACTACTTCCGCCGGGGTATTCTGGCGGCAGGCACTGTTGCCGGTAAGGTTATTGGTGCCAATGTTCAATACCACCAGTTTTGGCTGTTGGCCGGTGAACTCGCCGTTTTGTAATCGCCACAGCAGGTTCTGGTTGGTGTCCCAACCATATCCGAGATCTAACACTTTCCTATTACCGTAATATCTCTGCCAGACCGGCAAACCGCGTTCCGGCATTTCAAACATGTGAGTGATGGAATCGCCCATGAATATCAAATCGTATTTATCAGCCTTCGCCAAATCGACTTTCTGCTGGCGACGTTCATTCCAGTCATAAAAATCTTTCTGTATATTTGGTTCAGGGATTAAAGCACTATTTATTGACATGATTTGCTCCATTTTTTTGGTTTTTGACATATATTTTTTTTATTAAACCACTAAAATCACGAAAGCCACGAAAAAATATTTTTATGTTTATAAGATAATTTCATAATTTTAGAACTTTCACATGTGTTTAGGAAATATCGGGCAACCACAAGGGATTGCCCTTACAACATATGTGAAAAGCGAAAGCCTAAATTTTATCTTTATTTCGTGCTTTCCGTGGTTTTCGTGGTTATAAAAATTTTAAAAAACAACTATCTTTTTGTTACTTCGCTACCTCGTAACATAATATCCCGCTGCCGGCATCTTCCATATTCAGGATTATGCTGGTGTTATCTATAAATAGTTTCACGGATTCGCGTTTGCCGCAACGATATACTTTCACAGCGGTTTTCCATGTTGACGGGTCATCAACCGGAATACTTACCGCGCGGTTACAATTGGCGGTTGCGAATATTTTGTCGTCGGTAAAGGTAGCTAATACTGACTTTTGCAAGGCAATTGCGCTAATTTTTCCATTTGGGTTACGGCGTTCAAATGTACCGGTATCATTGTCCATGGTAACCTGCATATTGTATTCGCAACGCGCCTGGGAATACACATGCCACACCGACGCCATGCGGTTATAATCAACATCCGTCATCTTCACCGATAGGATATCTACCCCGTCGATATAATAAGTCACTGGTGCGCCAAATACCGGAGAGACGAACTGGTATTCGCGCATTTTTTCGATGCTGGATGGCCAACCATCAACATCGATAGGCACATTTGGCATCAGGCGGGTTACTAATTCAGCGCGGTTGTACCATGCCTCAGCATGATAAAAATCAAACAGGTCGTTAAGTCGAACTGAACTGGTGTATGGTTGCAGATAGCTTTCAATACCACTGATGGTGACAAAGGCGTCCGGCTTGATTGCTGTCGCGTTTTTATGGATAAACTTCGCCACATTTAACCACATCATGCTGCCATAACCCCAGGTGCCGTCATACAAGGTGATATCCGTCATCAACGGGTGCGAGAAATTCATGTCAATCTTAAAGCCGTCAGCATCAAGGGTATCCAGCATGAAGTTGATGAGTTTCTGAATGTAATCGCGCACTTCAGGGTTGGAATAATCGAGAATACCCCGACCATGCATATCGCGATAAATATCGCCATTTATTGCACGAACCAGATACTCAGGATGTTCT
>JBIJDE010000575.1:0-3108 GCA_044344305.1 Armatimonadota bacterium | reverse complement strand
TCAAAAGGTGTTATTTCCATGGCACGCACAAACGATCCCAATACTGCTGGATCACAAATATTTATTACCATTGGTGATGCAACATTCCTTGATGGTAAATACGCTGCTTTTGGATGGGTAAAATCTGGGCAGGATGTAGCTGATGCGGTTAAAGTCGGCGATAAAATGGAAAAAGTAACTGTTGAAGTTTATGCTGGAACTGAAGCATGTCCGATATTCTATAAGAATGTAAAATAATCAGATAAAATATTGAATAAATAAATGCGTAATGGAAAATTATCCATTGCGCATTTTTATTCTGATTTTCTTTCGCGTTTTTTCTTTAACAGATGACCTGCAGTTGATTCTTCTACTGGTAGAATTGGAGTTGGAACTATTTCTTTTGGTATTTCTTCATTATCAATTTCTGATATATAGTTGGTGTAATCATTATTCATTGATGGTTCTACAGGTAAAACATACCCGATATTATCCTTTGTTTTGTGTTTTGTATTTAAAAGAACCTCAATTTTATCATTACGTTTAATATCTGGCACAGAAGAATAAGATCTATTTATCACTGCCTTGAAAAACTTTTTGATGAATAAAATAATATCGACCGGTGGTACTACTATTCTTCTGACAGCGATATCAAATATGAATAAAAACGCAATCCAGGGAATGAGTATCGTCCATAAATCAGATAAAGTACGGGCACCAAATCGCATTCTGCCAAATACATCATTAGCGGCTGGATTAACCTCACCTTTTCCAGTTTCCACAATTTGTGATATTAAGGAGTTGTTATTTTTCATGATCCCGTATTCAGGGGAATAAGGTATAACTAATGTAGCTTGTTGCAGTCCTTTTTCACCATTGTTTTTCGTCTCAATTACAGTTATCTGGTATGCTCCATTATCTCCAGCATTGAAAAAACCTTCGTAATGACCTGGCGCAGTTTGATTAATTTCTACTATTTCAGTTTCTGTTTTAGGTTCTAAAAATGAATCATTTTGTATATGAGAAACCCTGGCTGATAAATTTAAACCATTTTTATATTGATCATTTTTATCTATTGCTTCAATGGAGATATTACCTTTACTATTTAATTCAAAAACATCTAATTGCAGGTCAGATTCTTTCGTGTTCCTTAGAATCCATCGTGTGGACTGCATCCAGAATTTTTGTGCATCTAACCAGTCCATCCAATGTAATCCCCAATGTGAAGATGGCTCTGATGCAAAAGCGGCCGTTTTACCTAATCCATATTGCCATACGGCAAAAATAGGGTCATTTTCAGGAGATGATAATAATATTCTTGCTGTCGGTGCATTTTCTTTATTCGAAGTAATCGTATATCCCATTAAAGGTGGAGCATTTTTCCACTCGATGTCTTTAGTCGCTGCATGTGCGGTGTCAATTGGAATAACTCGAAATGGTTTTTCATATATTGGTGGCCGAGTTACGGATTGTTGGTCACGTACAAGTAATCTCGGTAAATCTTCCGGTCGTTTTGCTTCGTATGCAATACCACCGCCTTGTGAGGCGATTTTTTGCATTTCAGCAAGTCCAGGAGGGCCTTCTATGCCTGTTGATATTGCTGATACTGTAATGCCGGCTTTTTTTATGTTTCGCAACGTGGAGGACATTGTACCCCATCCACTGTGCATTGTCGCATCACCATCACCAACCAGAAGTATATGCTTAACATCAGCTTTTGTATTGATTAATACATTTGCAGCTTCCTGTAAATGATTTTCATAAGTCTGAGGGTCATACATTTCCTGTAGTTTTTGATCCATTTCACTTTTAATTTTCTCTTTATCTTGTACCGGTTGCATTGGTATTGGCCAGAGGTTTTTATCATATCCGCAATTTTCTACACCTATTTTATCAGTTGGAAGTAACATATCGACAGTAGCTTTTGCCGCTTCAATTGCTCTGTTAGTTATAGCTTGCTCTTCTAAATACTCGATTACTAAAACAATTGCAATTGATGAATATTTTTTCTTCTTTTTAGTATCCATAGATATTGGTAAAATATTTTCTATTTGGGTATTGAAATAACCGCCTGCTCCAAAACTGTCTGTGCCTCCAGTCATCATAAACCCCATGCCAGTGTCTTTTACCGCCCCTTGAATAGCTGCAATTGAGTTAGTAGATATCTGCCATGCGGGAACGTTTGAAAAGATGATACTGTCCCATTTGCTACACTCAGCCATATTTTTAGGAACATTTTCTGCATTACCTAAAATGACTTCAATGCCATTAGCCTTTAAAGTTTGTGCCAAATGTTCTCCATCTCCTTCAGCACCTTCTATTATTAATGTTGATGTTTTACCGGCTACACGGGTATAACAATATACCTGATTATTATCTGGTAGTTCATCGTTACCTTTTTGGACACTAATAGTAGCTTTGTATTGAAATAATCCTGCTCCATTTAAAAAATCATCAAATGAAAAGATATTTTTTCCGGTTTGCAAATTAACAGTTTTAGTATCATACAATATATCATTACGATAAATATTAAGTTTACCTGTAACATCTTTTGTTGATTCTGCAGTTACTGAAATGTTAATTGGAGTACCTATTTTTGCGACAGAAGGAGCCGTGATTTTACTTAATAATACCTCATTTGAGTTATTTCTTTTTAATGAAATAACCGATATTTTAATATCATTTGCAGTAGCAATTTCAGCTTGAGATAGAACATTCCCCTGGTTTTCATTTCCATCTGTTAAGATTATTATCTGTTTACCTGCTTCTTCAGGAAATGCAGCCATTGCTAATTGGATTCCTGCTGAGATATTGGTACGGGATTTCTTGGGTAGGCTATAGATTCTATCGATTTTTCCATCTTTATCTTCTGCTGATTTATCAAGCCATGCGTCTCCACCAAATGCTACGATAGTTATCATATCACCCGAACGTTTCTTTTTAATAGCTTCTTGAATATATGATAATGCTTCTTGCTGCATCGGTTGTGAGCTATATGATAAGTCAACAACAAAAGAAGTACAAAGATTTGTAGTAGGTTTAATGATTTGGATACCACTGATAGCAAGAATAATGACAGACCCAACAATTGCGCGTATAAAAAACGATACACGCTCACGCCATAATTCA
>JBIJDE010000574.1:0-3110 GCA_044344305.1 Armatimonadota bacterium | reverse complement strand
GACGTCAACTTAGTCAAGTCAATTCCTGCAACAGTAATTTCACCCGAAGTTGGTGTATCAAGTGCCCCAATCATATTAAAAAGGGTACTCTTACCTGAACCTGATGGCCCCATAACTGACAGGTATTCACCGGTAAATATATCCAGACTTACGTCACTTAATGCTTTTACGCAAATCTTACCCATATTGAATTCTTTATTAAGATTTCTAATGTTGAACAGGATTTCCTGATTATTATTTTCCACGGTATTCTCCCGATTTTATAGCGTTAGAAGTTAAGCTGAATTACAGCTTTATTCATAAAGGTGATACCAATACCAAGGGTTGTAATAAGACCTACACCGCATGAATAACCAGCTGTCACGATAGGAACATATTGAAGCCAGGTTAATCCCATCTTTTTATGGAAATAAAATCTGCCAATCATTGCTCCCAGGAACTGCGGGAAGATATCATGCATCATACCACCAATACTACCCACGATACCATACATAAGCATTATAGGCCATCCAAGCGCACTAAAACCAGCAAAGATTGCTGTACCTAAACCGAATCCCATACTTAAAAACTCAGGTCGGAATGCATCCTGAAACTTTGAATATTCACCAAGGGTTGCTGAATACATAACACACTGTTGTGCAGCTTGCAACTCCCACATTTTATTAGCGAACGGATATACTGCCGAAGGAACCGGTGCTAAACTCCAAATAAAATTCATATACATAAAGGAAGATACTAAAATTATTGGGTATAAAATAATCTGGGATTTCCATAAACTTGTAAAGCGAGTACCTGTTAACTCACAAACACGATATTGTACAGTCATACCACCATAGTTATTCTGTGGAATTGGCAAGAACCATACTTTAATACCTTGGAAATTCGATAGTATGAATGCCGCATCACGTATAAAAGGAATTTCAAGTGATTGACCAACAGTACCTTCTAATCTTGCAGTAACATAACTAATGACAGGTGTATATACAAAACCAAAGAAAATCAGTACTAATAAAACACCTGTGTGCCATCCGATTAATGAGCCAGAAACTAAAATGTATATCATCGTTACAACAAAATATGTTGCAATAATAACAACTGGTTTAATATCTCCACGCTGTTTTGCTTTTATTGTAATATCTGCAACCTCTGCTGGATGTGCCTCGCGTTTTTTCTTTTTCATACCTTTGTAAATCTGGAAGAAACCAAAAGCTGCTACAGATAACAACAAACCTATCGAAAAAGAAAAATAGAAGTCTAAATAATTAGAATAAGAAGTAACGATGGTATCATCACCAGGTTTCCATGCTTGCAACACATGGAATTTATATAAAATTGGGTTTGCTATAATAGTTAATACCATTCCAATGAACTTACCTAACACCGCAAAGAATGGCATTACCATACCATATAAAGGAAGACCTAGGTCCCAGTTTATACCAGTTGGAACTGCTGGTAAATATGATTTTGTAAATGAAGTTAAATCTTTAAACGGAATAGGGAAAATATATAACGGTGCCATATTTGTTAAAGCAGCAGTTAAAGTCGGCAACAAATAATAAATTGCACCAAAGCCTAAACCTAAAGCACCACCAATGGAGAAAACTCTCCAACGCCAAGACTCACCAGACTCTTGTTTATCTTTATCACCAGCATCCTCAGCCAGTGCCAAAATACCTTGTGCCTGAATAGGCGCCATTGGAAATGGTAGTTTTTCTACATCACTTGTAATTCTAAAAAGACCATAACCAAGAATAATATAGGATAAGTTTCCAATTATAAAGTTAAAAGTAATCATACCTAAAACTGGGAACCAGTCAGCATGCATAAATGTACGAGCAGCATATGACGGTGAATCTGGACTTGGTGCAAACCACCATGGTAATTGTGTAGTAATACCAATTGCAGCAGCAGCATCACTATTTATGAAGAATTGGTTCCACAATAGACCGCCAAATGGTGCACCCATCGCAAGACCAGCCATAATAAACAGAATGTAAATTTCCTGCTGTTTCAATTGTTGCTGGGCTCTGCGTGCAATTTCTACGAATAGGATAACTGTTACCCATTGTGCTGCAGGACCAATACTCGCGTTACCAGCCAGCAAACCCATATAAATTGCACCGGGAACCATGATGAGCGCGATAAATAACGCACCCGCCAATGCTCTCCAGTTAAAGCCGTCCTCGAAAGTGTCCGGCGGCGACATCAAATTGCGGAATTGCTCTAATTCGCTATCCACTTTTTCTGTCTGAATATTAACTTTTTCTTTTGCCTGTGCCATCAGTTCACCTGTTATAAATTAAAATGATTTATTTATTATTATCTGAATATTCTTTCATCGCTATTAATGTCTGTTGACGATACATTTCCATTGTTTCTTGCGGTAATGCACGCCAGATAAGGAATTGTTTACGCAAATCATCAAGCAGAACTTTATTCATTCTTTGCCAGTCTTTCTGTTGACCGGAAAGACGCGTAAGGTCAATCATAACCTCGTCAATACCCGGAATCTCTGAAGGTGTGCTTCTTAATGCAAATGTCTGGGTAACACCCAAGTCAAAAGGAGCCAAAGCAATAATTGATTTGATACCTGGATTACTTTCATTCAATATTAAGCAGCTTTCTTGTGCCATAAATGTGCCGAGACCAGTATCTGAGAAGTTTTCAAAATGTTCTTTCAAGAAACTTACAACACCGGTGATATCATATTGTGATACTGTGAATGGGAATACAATATGGAAGTTATCACCATCTGGTAATGGAGATTTCCAAGCACGCAATACGCCAGGGTTAGCCGAACGTGAAGCTTTAAATGCAGGATATATCGCAGAAATTAAAACTGTTAACATTACGATTAAAATCGTAACAATAGCATTCAGTGAAGAATAATTCATTTCTGGTACACTTACTAATCCAAAGTCGCGAAGCACCATCAAAATCTTCATCAGTGATTGGGCAAGGAGATAACCGCCCATACCTCCAATGAAGGCATAAACCAGTGCCTCCGCAAAGAATAATGTAGCAACGTGAGCAGGTGCTAAACCAAGAGCTGAGAAAGTATAAATCTCTTTCTCCCGATCAGCAACAGATCCGAGCATCGTACCGAAAAC
>JBIJDE010000125.1:0-11090 GCA_044344305.1 Armatimonadota bacterium | reverse complement strand
TTGAAAATAGATTATGAACGAATTAAAATTTCCGTTATTAGGTTTGGATGTCAGTAAAAGACGCATCGGGGTGGCGATTGCTGATAGCATCACCATAGACCCGATACCGTTGTTCACCTGGCCACGCGGAAAAAAGACAGTTGATTTTGAGAAAATATGTAGTTGGGTGCAGAAATATGGAATAGTTGGCGTGGTGGTAGGTTTGCCGGTGAATATGGATGGCACAGTAGGGGACAGCGCGGAAAAGATGGAGCAATTCATCACTGAATTATCGCAAAAAATAACCGTGCCAATATATCTGCAGGACGAACGTCAAACTACCTTGGAAGCCCGTGAAATCTTGGAGGAAAACCTGTTCGACTCTAAAGAAACCAAGGAAAAATTAGATGAAGTCGCCGCAGTGTTGATATTAACGAGGTTCATAAATGAAAAAAGGTAAAGTCTGGATTAGTCTATTTATCATAATAATTGCTATCTGTGCATATAATTTTAATCAGCAGATTTACAAGCCGGTAAAGCGAGAAAACAATGTTATTTATACTGTAAAACCGGGAGATAATTACCGCAAAATTGCGACTAAATTGCAACAGGAAAAGCTGATAGAAAACAGTATAATATTTTTGATTTACGTTAAATTATCCGGTGTATCCACCGCATTAAAAGCGGGAGAATACGAAATTACCACCAAAATGTCAGCCGCTGATATCACAAAACTGCTGGCAAGCGGCAGAACCACCAGTGAAGTGGTGGTGATACCAGAAGGAAAATGGATATCCGAGATACCAGAAATCATAGCAATAAACTCGCCGGGTGCTTCGTCCAGCTTTGCCGATGAAGTGAAAAATGTGGCAAAATGGCGTAAAAAAGTAAGTTTCCCCATCGAAGGTGACACCCTGGAAGGTTATCTCTTCCCAGACACCTATATGTTAAGCAAGAAATTTACCAGCAGCGAATTGATAACCGCCATGTTGAAACAATTCGAAAAGACCTGTTATAAAAAATATAAAGATAACCCGCCAGCAGACGGAAGAACACTGTATGATGTGGTGACACTGGCATCATTGGTCGAAGGTGAGGCGAAACTACCGGAAGAAAGGCCAATAATCGCCGGTGTATACATGAACCGGATGGCAGCAAAACAACGACTGGAATGTGATGCTACAATATTGTATGCGCTTAATCAGCGCTTATCCCGAGTAGTGCGTCCCCGTGAATATGATTCGCCATACAACACCTACCGGGTATTTGGACTGCCCAAAGGACCAATTAACAACCCCGGCCTAGCGTCATTTGAGGCGGCACTGTATCCCAAAAAAGTACCATATTTCTTTTACATGGCCAGGGGTGATGGTTCTCACATATTCTCGGTAACATACAACGAACATCTGAAAGCGATACGGTCTGTACGAGGACGTTAAGCGACCCACCGAAAACTGAAAAAGGCCTTATAAATTGCTTACTATCCCCGCAAAAACAATAATATCCGCCTATAGCGCCAGCAGTCCCTGGTTTGGTCATAATTTCACGATGAATATTTATAAAGGATGTTGCCACGGATGTATTTATTGTGATAGCCGCAGTGAATGTTATCATGTTGAGAACTTTGATGAAGTGCGAATTAAGGAAAATGCGCTGGCTATTATTGAACGCGAATTAAAGTCAAAACGAAAGAGTGGGGTAATTGGCACGGGAGCAATGAGCGATCCATATAATCCGTTTGAAAAAGAACTTCGACTGACACGTGCTGCATTGGGAATGATTAACACCCACCGGTTTGGCATCGCGATTGCCACTAAAAGTGATTTGGTTATCCGCGACATTGATATTTTGCGGGAAATACAGACCCATTCGCCGGTGCTGATAAAATTAACAATTACCGCAGCAGATGATGAATTATGCAAAAAGATTGAACCGAATGTGAATGTATCTTCAAGACGTTTCGCGGCGGTGAAGGCATTAACTGATAATGGGATATTTGCCGGTATTCTGCTGATGCCGGTATTGCCATTCATTGCGGATACCGACGACAATATTCGCGAAATAGTACAACGCGGGTATGATAGCGGTGCGAAATTTATCTACCCGGGATTTGGAGTTACCCTGCGAATGAATCAATCCCAGTGGTACTACGATAAACTCGATATGCTATTTCCCGGCATGAAAGAAAAATATATCCGGCAATTCGGCAATTCCTATGAATGCCCGTCACCGCGTGCGAATCAATTGCAGCAGATATTTCGTCGAGAATGCGAAAGCCGTGGAATACTATACCAAATGAAAGATATCATATCAGCGTATAAAGATGGATACGAAGAGAAACAGCTTTCTTTGTTTTAGCTAATGACTGGTTTTTATCGGTCGGATTTGACAGATCAGTCGGATGTTTAATGAGAAAGTCCTGTTGTTAAATACAATCCTTGAAAATTTTCTCATTTATCTCTACAATAAAACAAGCAAAAACAATTGGAGAATGTTATGAAACATCTAATATTAATTACGGTTATCTTATCAACACTATTGTCCGGTTTCTCAAAACAGACCGTTGACAAAGAAACCCTGTATCAGGGTTCCACCATTGAAGCATTGCTGGCGGGGAACTATGACAGCGTAGACACCGTTAAGAATATCAAGACAAAGGGCAACATCGGACTGGGGACATTTGACGGGTTGGACGGCGAGATGATCGTCGTTGACGGTAAGATATACAAAGTGGCTAAAACAGGTGTTGTCACTGAGCAAGCTAACAATATTGGCTCTCCTTTTTATGCTGTAACAACATTTGATTCCGATATAAAAGGGAGCCTGAATGTACCTGAGACAACACTCGTTGATTTGAAAAAGAATATTGATGCATTGCGTCCGCGCAGCGACTTGCCTTACGCTATCCGTATAAAATGCAAGGCGAAAACTATAAAAGTACGCAGTGTAGGCCCGTATAAAAAACCATACCCGCTGTTATCCGATGCAATTAAGGAGCAAGCGGTATTTGAATATACAGATGTCACCGGTACAATGGTAGGTTTCTGGATGCCGGACTTCCTGGGTAACGCTAACGCCGCCAACTATCATCTCCACTTCATATCTGACGACCGTACCAAAGGCGGGCATGTGTTGGATGTAGTGTTGACCAACGCAGATATGGAACTCGATGAAACCCCAGGTTACAACATAATTTTTGCCCCATACAAGACAACCCCGCTGTCGGTGAAGGATACTTATAAATAGGGCAACGGTTTTCAGCTGAAGATAAGAAAATATTTGTAAATAAGCTTATAAATGAAATGTCACCGTTTGGAAAGGGGTGAAGCCCGGTGGATTGTGCTGAATCTATCATTTAAACCACTTGCTAACTGACTACATATAACACAACATCACATAAGTCGTACGACTTATGTGATTGTATGACAAAAAGTCCTTTGACTTTTGTGATTTAAAGTGGTAACATCTAATCAAGAGGTTAAAGTATTGATTAGATATGCGATGGGTGAACTGATTAAATGGAAAACATCAATCAGTAGAAAACCAATGATAATCCGTGGGGCAAGGCAGGTTGGTAAAACCTGGCTAATGAAAGAGTTCGGACAAACACAATATCAAAAAACCGCTTACATTAACTTTGATAATAACGAACGAATGCAGTCGCTCTTCAGTGGGAATTATGATATTACCCGCATCATCACCGCGTTAAAAATAGAATCAGGAGTGAATATTAACGCATCTGATACGTTAATAATTTTTGATGAAGTCCAGGAAGTACCAGCCGCATTAACCTCACTAAAATATTTCAACGAAAACGCACCTGAATACCATATTATGGCTGCTGGTTCGCTCCTTGGTGTAGCCATGCACCCCAATACATCATTCCCAGTAGGCAAAGTGGATTTTCTGGAACTCCACCCGCTAAGTTTTCTGGAATATCTACTTGCCACAGGTAATGAAGCACTTGTAAATCTATTAATTAGCAAGGATTTTGACCTCATTAAAAACTTTAGAAGTAAATTGATAGATATCTTAAAAGAATATTATTTTGTCGGCGGTATGCCAGAAGTAGTGGTTACTTTTATTAACTCTCGCGATTACGAAGAAACACGAAAAGTGCAACAGAGAATCTTACTCGGATACGAACAGGATTTTTCAAAGCATGCCCCAACAGAAATAGTACCGCGTATTAGAATGTTATGGAGCTCAATTCCATCGCAACTGGCGAAAGAAAATCGAAAGTTTCTATATGGCATGGTCAAACAAGGTGCCAGAGCAAGAGAATACGAACTTGCTATGACATGGCTGATTGACAGCGGTTTAATATATAAAATCAATAGAATCTCAAAACCTGGAATGCCTATATCTGCCTATCAAGATTTAAGTGCATTCAAAATTTACCTGTTGGATGTAGGATTGTTAGCAGCAATAAGCGATATAGACGTAATGTCATTATTAAAAGGTAATGAAATATTTGAAGAGTTCAAAGGCGCACTGACAGAACAATACGTATTGCAGCAACTTATCACCAACAATAATAAAATGCCTCATTACTGGTCTGCCGATGCAGGTACCGCCGAGGTAGACTTTATTATACAAAAAGGTGCGGAAGTAATACCAGTCGAAGTGAAAGCCGCAGAAAATTTGCAATCAAAAAGTTTGAAGAGCTACTGCCAGAAATACTCACCCAAAACAGCGATAAGAACATCACTGTCAGACTATCGCGAGGAAGACTGGCTGGTTAATTTGCCATTGTATGCTATTGGTTCTTTAACTGTTACTTCTTAGGTGGCAAAGTTACCATTCGACCTTCGATTGCTGTTGAAACTCCGCCGGTGTTTTTGGCGAGGGTTTGGGCTATTACGTCATACATGGTGGTGTCTTTCACTACCATGGTCTTGGTTACTTTTTCGTCGAAGTCGAGGATGTAGCCAACTGCACCTTTGGCAAGGCTGGCGGGCATGGCGACGTTGTACGCTGCGGTGTCATTGTCAAGGGCGACTTTGGTATCACCAATGGATATGCTTAATATACGGGCGCGGCCGGGAAGGTTCTGGTCAAACATTACTTTCATACCGGATATCTGCAGCATGGATACATTGGGACCGGGGTATTTACCCACGGCGCGTTCCATTACTTCTTTCAATTTGCGCGGGGATAGCTTCAGCAGGATTACTTTGTCAGTTGCCAGGGTTAATAACGAACGCACCTGTTGGTCATCAATGTCGCCGACGGGTATTTTGGCATTTTCACGGAAAGCGGTAGCGTGAATCAGGGCAACGTCAGCCCCCGATGCGTCACGTAGAGAATCCGCAACGAAATTGCCAAGATTCGTCTCCTGTACCTTCACTGCGCTGCCGTCAAGTTCAACATTAGCCTTGCCGATATTCGCACTGAATGCGGATACGGCGAGAAAAACTAATAGTATTGTTAAAAACTTCGCCATAATACCACCTCATTTATCCTTGTTACCAATCATTAAGACAACTTATCTAATATTTAGTTTTATTACTCTCAAATTCATTATACCCAACGTGTGAATAAAGAAACTATCGGGTACAGGCAGCGAATATCGGTTTACTGCAAAAGAAAGATCGCATTAGTCACGATATTCGAGCCAGTCCCCTACATAAAAAAATTACAACATAGCTACAAAAGATTTGAATTCATCCGGGTTTGATGCTTTCAAGGTTGCTTCTTCCAGGCTTACCTTGCGGTTTTGCACCAGTTGCTTAAGTGCGCTATCCATTGTCTGCATACCGTATTTCGCGCTTGCCTGCAGCACCGAACCCATCTGGTGAACCTTGCCTTCGCGGATAAGGTTGCGGATGGCGGGGGTTGCTATCAGAATTTCCTGGGCGCAACTTCTACCTTTGCCGTCGATATTCGGGACCAGGTTCTGGCAGAATATGCCTTCCAGAGTGTTGGATAGCTGGCTGCGAATCTGTTCCTGCTGATGCGGCGGGAATACGTCAATTACGCGTTCGATGGTTTGCATCGCCGAGGTCGTATGCAGGGTGGCAAATACGAGGTGGCCGGTCTCCGCTGCCGTTACTGCAGCCTGGATAGTCTCCAGGTCGCGCATCTCGCCGATCAATATGATATCCGGGTCCTGACGCAATACATGGCGCAATGCCATATTAAAACTTTCCGTGTCCGATCCCACTTCGCGCTGGGTCACCACGCTCTGTTTGTTTTTATGCAGGAACTCGATGGGGTCTTCGACTGTAACGATGTGGGTGCGGCGGGTCGCGTTAATTTCGTCAATCATAGCCGCCAGGGTTGTTGATTTGCCCGATCCAGTAGGACCGGTGACCAGCACTAATCCGCGCGGACGCACTGTCATTTCTTTCACGATGGATGGCATGTGAAGTTTATCCAAAGATGGAATCTCATTTGGAATGGTACGAATTACCGCGCCTATGGATCCGCGCTGGCGATGGACATTAACGCGGAACCGGGATATTCGGGGCATTGAATACGCACAATCCAATTCCCATTTTGATTCGTAGGTTGTCACCTGCGGGTCGGACAATATTCCGTATATTATCTCCTGCAATCGCATCGGTTTCATCACCGGGAATGGCATCGGTATTAATTCGCCGTGGACGCGCATCATCGGGGTAGAGCCAACCGCCAGGTGAAGGTCAGACGCGCGAAACTCCATCATGTGCATCAACAGGTCATCCAGAGTTATATCGCTTGATGATTCCTCAGTAGGATGTCCCACGGTGCCGCTTGTCTGCATTCCGAAAGATGGGGTGAATGACTGGCTATTCATTTGTGGTGCTGACTGCTGGCGTCGTTCTGCATACCATTGGGTAATGGTATTTTGCAATTCATTTCGTGGGGCTACTTTCACATCAAGTTCATTGCCGGTGATGGTCTTTATGGTGATTATCAACGCGGCATCCAGCGGGTTGGAAACGGCAATAGTTAATATCCCCGATCGGTAATCAATAGGCAGCACATCATTATTGCGACATGTTTCAAAAGGCAAGTGATCCATTGCAGAGCTATTTGGCGGCAAGGTACGCGGCATCACCAACTGGCACCGCAATTCATTCGCTATCATCTCTGCCAACTCTTTTTCACCCAATATCCCATCATCAATCGCCACGCGTCCCAACCACTCGTCAAGAGTATCCGCACGTTTCATCAATTGTTCCAGCATATTAGTCGGTAATATACCAGCCTTAGCAATTATCTCAGATAACTGCTGATTAGTAGCCGTCGCAGCCGTCGCCATAAATCACCTCGTTTTTAATATCATGCCATCATGTGAATTTATTATAATGTAAATATACACCATAGAGATGAAAATTAAAATATGGTATAGCTGTTACATGTAATTTTTTTAGATTTTTTTGTGTATTTAATAAAAATAGTTGTTGGGAGAGATGGCACGAGGGCAATAACTGATTGGCAATGAAAGGACAATGATCCAACATAATTGCTGGATATTACTTGTAATCTGCTGTAGGAAAAAATAGATTATCCCGCAGGTAACCGTTATGAGTTATATGGTATAGAATTCCAAGCATAACAATATTTTTAAAACAAGGTATTAAAAATAATTATTAATAAATTATTTTTTTTACAGAACATTGCTCTATTATTGGAACTTTTTCCTGTATTATATGCACTAATAGAAGTAACTACTCTTCACGATAATGTTTTATCTGTCAATAAATCTATAAATTATGGATATTAATGATGATAATATTAAGTGATGTGATTGATAGCAGGAATGATGATAATGTTTTAGTCCGGTAAATGATAAACATAAATTTGGATTATCATAACTGGTATTATTATCTCGGGGATATTACTCCCGGAATCATTTTGCTGACAAATGAGTTAAAAATTGCGTAAGGATGATATTTTTCTTCTCTGGTACATTGATGAACGTTATACAGATGATTTCTCGTAATAATCACCACTATAGGTGAAATTTGTGTGTATAAATTTGATTTATGATTATCGTGAATATTTGTCAGATGACAATGTAACAAGATTAATTCATTATTAGATGGAGTGTCCATGCGTTATGACTACATGAATTCAGGAATTAGAAAAAAAGAAAAGCCATCAGCAGTTGGTGTCACACAACATCGTAATAATACGCATGTGCCGTTGATACTGGCACTATACGATGCAGATGAATGGTGTCGTGCGTCGCTAAAGAAAGGCTTTGAAGCTACTGGTTTGGTGTCAGTATTGCACGAAGGGGATTGTGAACAACATGTTTTTGAAGCATGTCAACGTCAATGTCCAGACGTGGTTTGGCTCGATACCAATATATGCGGTGAAGTGATAACTATTGACATTGCCTTGCGGTTGCGAGAACGACACCAGGAATTGCCTATTATCATTTTTACGGTATGCGATCACAGTGCAAGTCTGCAGATTATGTCAGATTCCAAATTGATGTCCCATTATGGGATACTATCAAAAACTACATATAGGTTGCCAGAACAACTGGTTGAGACAATTCGTGAAGTTAAGGCGGGACGCATAATTATTGATCCCGCCATCGCACATTGGCAACACAAAGTAAACCAACATAAACGCAATTCACCATTACACCTGCTATCATTTATCGAACAGGAAGTCATCGAGCGTTTAGCGCAAGGTATGACAAATAAAGAAATAGCAAACAATCTCGGTCTAAAAGACGAACGTACAGTAAGTCGTATTAATGGCAGCATATATACCGCATGGGGAGTGCCGGCAGTTGGCGCATTCGAGAAGGTAGCGCGTACGCGGGCAACGCTTATATATTTAAACGATTCATTAATAACCTGGGATGCATGTGGTAAACCAGAAGTATCTGAACAACATTCAAAGCATCGGCATAAGAAATATAATAATTTTTGATAGAAAAAACTCAGTTAATACATTTGCACGTAGGTGCAGAAAAAAATGCACACAGGCATATTGTAAGGGGTAAATTTATTAAATATAGTTATACAAGCTAATAGGAGAGAACTATTAGTTAATATGTCTGAGTAGTCTGGAGTAGCAACATAATAATTAGGTTGCATCTACAATTAAAAGGAGATTATCATGAAATCGTTATCCATCTCAATGAGGAGCAACTATTTTTGCTCCAACATGACAGTGATTATTATCACATTGTTATTCTGCTCTATTTACACTTTTGGAACAGCACCGGTAAAGTTTCCGGATGTAAAGATTGCGGAATCGGCGCATCAGTTTCAGCCAATGGATAATCATCATCACCAAAACTCTTATATGCCTGAGATCATTTCTCCATCCAACGAGGCAAAACTCGCGCCAGGGAAATATATCCTCCAATGGCGTATTGATGATTGCAACACAAATAAGTTATTGATTTCGGTGCATTCATCGACCGATCAAGGCACCAAGACCTATCGACTACCTGCGAACGCCAGAAGCATTGTGGTCAATTTATACGAAAATCGTATATACCGACTCACTGTTGGAGCAATAGATTCGAACGATGGAATAGTGTATTCCTCGTCAGAAGTTAGGGTTTATATAGAACGCCATTCCCATCATCGTGAATACTTTACTCCAAACATCACTTCACCCGATAATCATTCAGTGGTGCAAGCTGGTCAAACAATACTATGCTGGGAAATTGATTCCCGCAACACAAATGATTTCATCGTTAAGATTACTGACGCCACTACCGGTAAGATTGATCAATATAGAGTGGATTCACAATCGCGTGCCTGGTCTTTTCCTCTACAAGAGGACCATTCCTACTTACTGTCTGTTGGTACCATTGATAAAAAAGATGGAAAAGTATACTCCTGGTCTACAGTACGTTTTCGGGCAGAACGAGAGCACCACCACCGGTAATACACTTAGAACAGATATACCTTATGGTGTTCAGGGGCTGAAAATAGGAAGTAAGTAATGATGTTTTGTAAAGAATGTGGAAGTAAAATTGAAGTAAGTGATGCAATATTTTGCGCAAATTGCGGAAAACGGCTGCAAGCTGTCAGTATTCCTCCATCATCACCTGATATGCTTGATATTCAGGCAGATGAAAATCAGATACAGGAAACTGTAGTCAACCAAGCTGTTCCAAGCTTATCGATTCCACGTAAGGTGTGGCGTTCGTGGGCATTTATATTAATAGGCATTGGAGTTGTTATTGTTGCATTCTTTTTTCTAATTGGCCCTAAAGCGATTAACTTCATACGATTTATGCCCTCACAGACAGTACTGTCACCAGTAAATACACCTCAAAAAGTGAAACCATTAAGTCCAGAAGAGGAACTACAAAAATCATGGGATGAATTTGTTCTTCACTATAAGAAAGATGGTTATGTACATAATGTAGATGGCAACACAAGGTGGCAAGTCTGCAACGATTCATTTCATCAATATGAAGGTAAAACATTTGGCATAATTGATTCTGCAGTTGACTACGACCCTGAGCAGGATTTGTTTTTCTATGATACAAATAGTATGAAATGGAAAAAAGCACCGTCGAATAAGAAAGAATCTGAAGGTGGCGAGTATTATGAAGTAGATACAGAGAGCTTTTCTCGTGAGCATGGTGTTCCAAAGGGGATATTTGTTGGTTGGTTGAAAGAAAATGAGGATACAAGTAAGCGTATTTACAATGATGAATGGACGGATTGTGATTATCCTATCAAAGAAGCGCTTGCTGATGTGACTGGTGATGGAGTTGCAGATCAGATAACATTGATCATGGTTAAGAGTGATGCAAGTGCTGTCATGGCAGAGTCCATGCGCTTACGTGTAAGAGATAAGGCATCAGAGAAAGTATCATCAGTATCCTTGGATGCAGCTTACGATGGTGATATCTTTGTAGGTCCAATTGTCCCAGAGTTAGGTAACTGTATATTTATCACATTAGATTACAGAACTAATGGATATCCGACAACAGGCCACTGGCTGATGAATTGCAACGGCAGCGCATCACCAGTTAACCTGGTTGATCCTAAAATATTATATGATGGTCCGAAATGGCAATGTCATCTATCCGATGGCTATAAGCTTGCTATCGACCTGCCGGAAGCCAAATTCCACACGGTCGTAGATTTGATGAAGTTACCCGATGCCGATCCAAAGTTATTGTCGGGCAC
>JBIJDE010000124.1:0-11107 GCA_044344305.1 Armatimonadota bacterium | reverse complement strand
GTGAGAAGCTATAATGAAGCATTTGACAAATATATAGGTTATGGATGTCCCGCATATATTCCCCGTACTGTTTTTACTGCTGAAGACGCCATAAAGTTAATTCATGCTGCCGGCGGGGTAGCGGTGTTGGCACACCCGGGCAAGTTAAGCGATCCGCATCGATTGATTATGACATTGCTAAATGCGGGTTTAGATGGCATTGAGGCTTTTCATTTTGACCATTCAATTAAGGAATGCAATAAAATGTTGAAAGTAGCGAAAAGGCATGGACTGATTTGTACCGGCGGCAGTGATTATCATGGCAGTTTTGGACCGCGAGTGAGTGAAATAGGCAGTGTTGCAGTGCCGGATGACGTGGCGTATGAAGCAATTCGGCGAATTTTAAAGAAAATTTAATAGATTTTTTTATCACTTTTTTCATATATTTGCAGGAATTTAGCTTTGAAAGATAGAAAATAACATTACAAACGAAATCTATGCTTGATTTACCCCTCTTTTCAAAATCTGTAAAAGTCGGTAATATACGTGCGCTAACGTTAATCAGCATATTCGAGGAGAAAAAAATGTCCGAACAGATCATCGAGAAAGTTCGCAAAATCGTTGCCGAAGAATTAAACGTCGCAATGGAAGAAGTAACCATTGACTCATCATTCCAGGATGACCTGGGCGCCGATTCATTGGCACAAGTTGAGTTAATCATGCGTCTTGAAGAGGAATTCGAGGACTTGGGCAATATTCCTGATGAAGATGCCGAAAAGATTAAAACCGTTAAAGACGCTGTTACTTATATCAGCGGCAAACTTGGCTAATTAATCTAACTGGTAATCTTAACCATTTTCGGCCCGTCCGTCGTATATTCAAGTAACAGCCATTATTTTTAATATGGTTTCATTTGGGTGCGCCGGGCGGGTCAGTGGTGTATATATAATGTATCGCCACAGGTATTAAAAAATACAAAGGATGATAGAGATGTCAGCAAAACGCGTAGTAGTTACCGGTATGGGCGCTGTAACTCCGTTAGGCATCGGCATTGATAGCTTCTGGCAGTCAATCGTCGAATGCAAATCTGGTGCGACCGCCGTCACCGGGTACGATACAACAGACCATGTCACTACCATTGCCTGCGAAATTAAAGAGTTTGACGCCAGCAATTGGATAGACAGAAAAACAGTGAAACATATGGACCGGTTCGTGCAATTTGCCGCCGTAGCATCAAAGTTCGCTATGGAAGATTCCGGTTTAGAAATAACAGATGAGTTATCCGACGAGGTTGGCGTTATAATCGGCTCCGGCATCGGCGGCATGTCAACATTAGAAAAACAGCACACCGCATTGGTTGAACGTGGTCCCAACCGCGTTAGCCCGTATATGATTCCCATGCTCATCAGCGATATGGCTTCTGGCATGGTATCCATCGAGCATAACGCTAAAGGGCCGAACATGTCCATCGTCACCGCTTGCGCATCCGCCGCCCATTCAATTGGCGAGGCTGCCGAGATGATTCGCCGTGGCGCGATGAAAGTGGCAATCACCGGCGGCGCAGAGGCTACTATAACACCATTTGCGATGTCAGGTTTTGGATCTATGAAAGCGATGTCAACCCGCAATGATGACCCGGCGACCGCAAGTCGACCTTTTGATAAAACCCGCGATGGTTTCGTCATGGGCGAAGGTGCTGGAGTTATAATTCTGGAAGAATATGAATTTGCAAAAGCGCGCGGCGCAAAGATTTACGGTGAATTAGTCGGTTATGGTGCTACCGGAGACGCATATCACATTACCTCTCCAGACTCAGAAGGCAGAGGCGCAGTGAAAGCAATGCAGATGGCACTTCGCCAGGCTGGCATATCACCCGAAGAGATTTCTTACATCAACGCGCATGGAACATCCACACCAACAAATGACCGCGTGGAAACTATGGCAGTTAAGTCAGTATTCGGCGATGCCGCCTATAAAATACCGATGTCATCAACAAAATCAATGACCGGTCACCTGTTAGGTGCCAGCGGCGCGATAGAGTTGATCATTTGTCTGAAGGCAATGAACGCGGACTTCCTGCCCGCCACCATCAACTACTCCGAGCCAGACCCGGAATGCGACCTTGATTGCATCCCTAACACCCCACGCCAGGGAAAAATAAAATACGCCATGTCCAATTCCTTCGGCTTCGGCGGCCACAACGCCAGCCTGATAGTTGGAAAAATATAGTCTGGACTGAAAATATAGAAAAAACGAAAGAGCAGGATTATTTTCCTGCTCTTTTGTATTGTATGTTCATATTTGTCAAAATTATAGTCACCGTTTGGAAAGGGGTGAAGCCCGGCTGACCCGGCAGAGATTTTGCATTTCATCCTCTTTTTACAGGGATAGCCGGGCTGCGACCCTGTTCCAAACGGTGACTAATTCTTTGGGGGTTTCTGTTTTGTTTTTACTGCAAATCCTCACCATAATGTATAACAAAAGTTGAGAATTCTATTTAAATAATGTAAAATATTTCTGAGAGAATATGAAAGGAAAAAAATAATGACTGATGTTCAAGAAGATAAAAAGCATGATGATAATGAAATAGATGTAACGCGGGAGATAGATAAATTATCGAATAGGAACACTAGTATTATTGCCATAATATCAGGCATCACAGGTATCATAGGATTTGTATGTTATATAATCTTTATGATTAATGCAGGATTTACTACAACTGGCTTCATGTTTATGTTCTTGACTTATTTGTTAGCAGCTATAAGCTTAATAACTGGGATAATCGGGTTAATACAGATAATTCTTAAAAATGATAAAGGTTTACCGTGGTTAATACCGGGATTTTTATACTTTATCATTATATTATGCTTCACTTTTATTATAATATCAAAGTAACTTGCATTCTTTTGTAATTGATAATAGCATTAATGAAAAATAAATGATGGTTGATGAACTAAAAGAAAATGGAGATATTGTTGGAAAAATATAGACTGGACTGAAATATATAA
Source organism: Armatimonadota bacterium (assembly GCA_044344305.1). Classification (GTDB taxonomy): domain Bacteria; phylum Armatimonadota; class Hebobacteria; order CAIYQO01; family CAIYQO01; genus JBAXQQ01. The sequence goes on along the minus strand of JBIJDE010000124.1, from coordinate 8,120 downwards.
AATAGCGAAAGAGCAGGATTTTTATCCTGCTCTTTATTAGTTTTCCTGTTAATTTTCACTGCAAATCCCCAACAGTAGCCTTCTTGATTATCAACCCATCCAACTGTTTTTGCTGCTTATCTGTCAGCACTTTTTTTGCCTGCTTCCAGTATGATTGGCGGGTGGTGGATATTATGCTGGATAATCGGCTTATATCATTGTAGGCACTGGTTATTTCATTTACTGATGCGTTCTTTTCTCGTAATTCTTTCATTTTCTTCTCATATTTAAATGATTCGGCTCGGATTTTTTGTTGGTAGGGGGTAATCTCTTTGCGATATGCTGCGGCGATAGCCTGTAATTTATTTAATTGAGCATCTGATAATTTTAATTCTATACTTTGTTTGATAATGAACTCTGGTGCTGGTGCGATATTTTCTTTGGCGACACCTTGTAAAGCCCGTTCTATTACCGGGCCTTTAGACTGGGTGGTTTTTTGCTGGTAAATATAATACCCGCCGATTATTAATGCTATGAATATGGCAATTCTGGTGGCAATGCCAATTTTAAATTTCATTATTTTTACCTTTATTATTTTTAACCACGAAATACACGAAAGGCACGAAAATTATTTTAATATTTTGTTTCTCAACTTCGCCAGACCCTGGATGAAATCGTCGGCGTAGGTGTGCAGGATCGGGATATCCAGCAATGATAATATTGTTCCTATTGCCAGTCCGCCGATTACTGCGGTTGCCAGCGGGCTGTAGGCGTCCATACCGGTCTTGGGGAAAAAGGCTATCGGTATCATGACGATGATGGTAATCATGGCAGTCATGATGATAGGGCGCAGTCTTTGCGGGCATGCGGTGGCAACTGCTTCATCGCGGGGGATGCCGGATTCACGATATTTTATTATCAGATCAATCAGCAAAATAGCCGTGGTGATATCCATACCGGTCAGCACTATAACGCCTAATATCGAAACGGTGCTGAATGCCTGGTGCATCAGGAAAAGGAAAAGGAATACGCCGGATAACTCAAGCGGTAGCGAGAATATCATCTGTAATGGCTGCAGGAAACCGCGGAATTGCGCCACCAGAATGAGATATATAAAGATCACAGCTATCAGTAACCCAATCAGCATACGTTTGAATGAATCCATCATCTGGGTCATATCGCCGCGGGTTTCGATGCCATAACCCGGTGGGAAGTTCAGCTTTTGCATCGCCTGCATTTGCACATCCATGGATAAATCCATCGATGGACGACTCCCTGGTCGATAATAACCGCTGATATTCACCGCGGTGCGCAACCCGTCATGTTCAATTACTGATGGAGCTAGTCGATATGTTACTGATCCCAATGAACTTAAAGGTAATTGTCGGCCGTCGGGAGTGGTAATGTAGGTATTCATCAAATCACTGGCACCCGCGCGGTCTTCTTTTGCATAACGAACTAAAATAGTATTTTGCCGCAGATTAGGCAATCTCCAGAACTCGCTGGTTAACCCGCCCTTCAGCGAATAATACGCCTGGTCGGCAATTTCCGCCACGCTCATTCCCACCTGGGCTGCGCGTACCGGGTCGATATTCACTTCATAATCCGGCATGCTCATGTCCCAACTTGATGCCACCTGGAACATGCCCGGAGTTTTTCGCGCGATGTCCGCGACCTGGTTGCCAAGGTCGGCGACAGTCTGCGGATCTTTGCCATAAACCAGTAATTGCACCGGTGCCGCGCTGGACGCCATCACGTCAGACCCCATTTCCTTAATCTGGAAACGTCGTATGCCTGGTATGGTGGCAATCGCTTCGCGTTGAACGTTATCTATAACTTGCCAGATATTTTTTTTGCGGTCAGTTTTATCCGATAGGGTAATCATAAATGTCGCCGCGTTGACCGATGGCATCGCGTAACCGGTATAATATGCGCCGGTAGATTCAAATGCAGTTTCCGCACCGAGTTCTGTTGAAACTTTCTCTATTTCCGGGTATTTCAACATTATTTGTTCTATTTTGTCCACCGCTTTTTCTGTTGCTGCAAATGATGTACCTGGACGCATTTCCAGCGCGCCGTAACCCTGACCAACGTCTGCCAGCGGCATCATTTCTGACCCGATGAAATAGTAAAAGCCGAAACCGATGATGATTGTCGCCAGCACCCGCGCCATATTTACAAACCGGTGTTTCAGCATCCAGCGAATTAATCGCTCGTAACCGGCTTCCATATCTTCCAATTTATACTGCACTGGCAAAAGAACTTTAACATAAAACCAACTGCTGCGTTCCTCAACTAACTCTTCATGGGGTTTCAGCAGTGCTGCCGCCATGATTGATGTTAAAGTGAATGATACCAGCATCGATGCCAGCAGTCCAAGAATTATCGGCCAAACTAACCCGACGAACATCTGCTGGGTAATACCGCCGCTGAAAAGCAGAGGGATTAACGCAAGGCATAATACTATCGTTGACGCGATAACTGACAACCTCACCTCGGTAATGCCGTCAATAGTGGCGTCGCGGGAGTTTTTACCCATCCGCAGGTGACGTTCCACCGCGTGAATATCAATAATAGAGTCATCCACCAATCGACCAATTACCAATAGCAACCCGATAAGAGTACTGGAATTAAGAGTCATTCCAAGTGGGATCAAAAGTATGATTGCCATCGCCAAGGATACTGGTATGGTTGTCAGACTGATAATAGTGCCACGCCATTCACCGAGGAATAACAGCACTGCAATACCTGTCAGCAATATTGCAATTCCAAGTTCCTCAAACATATTTTTAAATAAGATGGTTACGAAATGAGCATTATCATAAGCTACATCAAATTTTATTCCCGGGAATTGCTGTTCCAATTTTTTAAGTTCTTTTTTTATGCCGGCAATAACTTTTGGTGACGACGCATCCGGGTCTTGTAGAACTGCGACTTCAATAGCTTTATCGATGACTCCCTTGCCATCTTGCCAATGCAGGTAATGGTAACCACTGCGGCGTTCCCAATGGGTATCATCCACCGTGGCAACATCGCGCAGGTAAACAACCCGCGGGATGGCAGTTGGGGAATTGTTTGATGAAATTATCGGCAGGTTCAACAAATCTTCCGGTTTTGCCACCTTGCTGTTTAACCGTACTATTGCTTCATTATCGCCGGATGTTAGAGTTCCGCCGGGCTTGGCGACGTTGTACTTATCGATAGTATCGCGCACTGTCGTGATACTCATGCCATAAGCCGCCAATTTATTGCGGTCAACCGTTACCTGTAACTGCCGTCGGTAACCACCGAATGGCACCACTGAATAGACATTTGGAACAGTCTTCAGTTTGTTTACGATTTCATTATCAGCTAATTCGCGTAACTGTTCGTTTGTCCATCGGTTATCCCCAGATAATGACAGTGCCAGTACCGGCAGGTTAAGCGGATCAATGGCCAGCACCCATGATGGTTTAAGATTTGCACCGGTCGCCGGCAGGTTTGACTGTGCAACATTCATCAATGCCTGCACATCAAACAGCGCCTTTTTCATATCAGTGCCGTAGGGGAACTCCAGCGAGACTATCGACAGCCCATCCTGTGACGAAGAACGCAGATAACGCAAACCTTTAATATTTACCATCTGTTCTTCAATAGGTTTGGAGATGTATGTTTCCATCTCTTCGGCTGATAACCCCGGCATCATCGATACTATACCAACCATCGGACTTTCAACATACGGCATCATACGCCGCGGCATATAATATCCGATCGCCAAAATAGCCATTATTACTACCCCGACAAAAAATGCTATTACCGGGTAAGGATGATCGATGCTCCATTTGGATATATTAAAAGCATGTGCTGTATCAATATTCTTCTCGTCTTTTTTATCACTGGTCATTAATTCCCCTGTTTCTTGTCAAAAGGTACATAATCCATGCCGCATTTTGGGCATTTATCGGGTTTGGTGCTTTCCATATCCAGGTCCATCGGACAATGGTACCACTGTTTAACCGCCGGTGTTGGTGTCGCCTTTTTCTCGGTGGTGTTGTTTTTTTTATTCAATACTGTAACCGAATCACCGTCATGCAAGTTGGATAATCCAGAAATAATTACCTCATCATCTTCTTTTATACCGCTTAATATTTCAGTGCGGTTGTTGTTTACCTTACCAGTGGTAACGGAAATTCGTTTTACTTTTGTTTGTAATCCATCATCTGCAACGGTATATACACTGTATTCACCATCACGGGCAATAATTGCACTGGTTGGTACGGATAGATTTTTTTTATTCTTTTCACCCAGCATTAATTCAACTGATAAATATTGTCCGGGACGCAACCGATTGCCGGTATTATGGATAAGTGCCTCTACAATTGCTGTACGTGAAGTGGTATCCTGGGCAGGAAATATTGCCGATACCAATGCGGATACTGGTTTAGTTGGTGCATCAATACTATGTGCGCGTAGAGTTGTACCGATAGTTACCTTTGGCAAATCAGCTTCTGCAATATTTACCTGTATGCGAACTATATCTATCTTCGCAATCTTCATTATTGACATTCCCGGTTGAACCAGAGTGCCTTGTGGAATATTACGCGCGGTCACAACTCCACTGATTCCCGCGCGAATGGTGGTGTAACCTTTAACCGTACTGGCTTCGGTTAATGATGCTTTAGCCTGTTTTGCGGATTGACTGGCCATTCCAGCTTTTGCTGATGAGCTGGTAATTATTGATGCTGCCGCCTTTACGTCTGCCTGTGCAGTATCTATTCCCGCCTTTGCTTCGGCAATCTTCTGCTGCGCGCTGTCACGTTCTGCCTGTGCCTGTTCGACACGCGCCTCTGCGGTGGCAATTCCCGCTTGTGCCGCTTCCTGGCGCGCTTTTGCCTGTTCTACTTCTTTATTTGCGCGTTTTACATTTGCCAGTGCAGCACGCAATGCCGCTTTCGCCTGGCTTAATTTCGCAGTCGCGGCGGATGCTTGTGCTGTCTCGCGATCCAATTCTTCTTTAGCTATTGCACCTTGTTCATATAACTTCTTTTCACGGGATATTTCATCAGTCCAGTACAAAACATCTGCCTGGGTGCTATCGACATCACCTTGTGCTTGAATTACTGCTTCGTTAACTGCATCAACGCTTGCCATGCTGGTATGTATCGCGCTCTCGGCTTCCTGCGCCATTTTGCGAGTTGTATTCACATCACTTTGCGCCGCTTTTAATGCGCCTTTAGATGCTCTGGATGCCGATTGAACTTGGGCATACTGTGCTATAGCCTGGTCAACAGCTTTTAATGCCTTTGAATATTCTGCACGCGCAGTGGCAATATCAGCTTTCGCTGCTGATATTCCATTATTAGCACTTAATGAGCCATACAGTGCCTGGTCTTCTTTGGCAGTCAATTCGCTGGTGTCCAACTGTGCTACCACTTGACCGGCAGTAACTTTATCACCCGGGTAGAACGGCATTGAAACAAGTCTGCCGGTTACCCGCGGGAATATATCAACTTCCTGGTCGGGTACTACTGTGCCGGTATAACTTACACTGGATTGGAATTCTGATGATACGACTTTTTCTGTTTCTACTGACACTGTCCCCGGTGCTGCTTGCGCCGTCATATCCATATTAGCTGATGCGATAACGGTAGACGTTTTTGGATCGCGATATTTATTTACCACAATAATTGTGACTATCATTACAATTATCAACGTTAATGTACCAGCGATATAACCGCGATTTTTTGGAGTTATACGACGGTAAAATATCAATGACAGGAGAATGAATAAGATAATTACTGCAATAATAATTTTAAGCCATGGTATTTTCATGTTATTGTTTTTCGCAGTAATACCTTTGCCGGTTTCAATTATAAATTGTGCTGTCCCGTCACCATCCATCTTCATTCCAGCCATCTGTTGTATTGAAATGTCAACTTTCCATTGTCCCGCCATCGACAGGTTCACTGTTGCGCCATATTCGCCATCTTTTCTTCCCGGGGTGGCTTTTGCGTCGGCTGGCATCGGCATGGTTGTCATATCGATATGCACATCAACATCTGCGCCGGTCAACGGTTTGTCACCATCTTTAATATTGATAATCAGCAGGTTTTCACCTACGGACGGTATAGCTGGCTGGGTGGATAATTCAACAGAATATTTCCCCGCTTTTGCTGTATGTAAATCAACAGAAAATACATTGGTGGTTAATATCATCAACGTGATAATTAAAATTTTGTTCATATTATTTATCCTTTTCTACGATGTCAATGCCCATTGCCAGGTATAGTGCTGCAACTGTCGCCTTATATTGGGCGTTAGCAATTACCAGGCTTTGCCGCGCCTCGGTTTGTGAACGTTGGACATCCAGTAATTCAACAATGGTTCCTTTTCCAGCGGTATATCGCGCTTCTGCTACTGTGTATGCTTCTGTTGCGGCGGTTACTTGTGTCGTCGCGGTATCTATATTTTGTTTTGCAGCGTTTACACGCGCTTCTGCGCTTGCAACATCTACTCTAACTTGTAATTCAATAACATCATGATTTGCATTTGCCTTGGTAATCACTTGTTCTGCTTCTGTAGTCTCAGCTTTTCGACGACCACCATCCAGAATAGGTATCCCGGCTATCAAACCGATGGTGAATCCTGCGGATTTCCCCATGTTTCTTGGTGCAGATGCATCAATCATGCCAACCGCATAAACCTGCGGGTGATAATTGCCGTTCAACGCCGATAACGCTGATTTTGCGGCACTAATGTTTAACCCGGATGCCAGTAAATCCGGTCTTTTCTTTAATGCGGTTTCAAGACTTTTCTCAATATTAACAGTGGTGTCATTAATAGCGGGTGATGTAGTAATCGTATCAATTGCTACACAAAGTGCCTGTGCCAGCATTGCTCTTGCTACAATAACATCGGCCTGGCTATTGGTAACAAGCTGATGTGCGTTAGCAGTTTCCGCCTGAGCTCGCAATAAATCAAAGCGCGGTACTTTACCAACATCAAATAACTGTTGAATAACCAGGGTGTTTTTTGTTTGTACAGTTAAAGTGTCGTTTGCTATATTCAGCATTGCCAGCGCTTGTATCCAGTCAGAAAAGCGGACTCGGGCATTATAGGCAACTTGGGTACGTACCATCGCAACTTCCTGTTTCGCGGCATTAGCAGCAAATTTACCAGAATTGATATTTGATTGAATACGTCCACCGGTATATATCGGCAGCATTGCAGTACCATTAATTCCCAGCGACGCGCGACCTTGCGATTGCAGCAATGCCAGTGGTAAAACAGGAGCAGCCAGGACATTATTCATGGTTGAGAAGGTAGCCTGTCCATTTGCGGAGAATTGCAGTTTTCCTTCCGATTGCATTGCTGCAGTTCGTGAAGATGCAATGTCAGCGTCTGCCTGCGTCGCTGCAAGTGATGGGTGATGCGCTAATGCCATTTTAACCGCGTCTGCTTCTGACAAAGTAGCAACATCTTGCCCAAAAGCCGAAATCACTATAAGTATCATAAAAAATATATTATATCGCATAAATATTCCTCGCGTCTGCATTGAATATATCATATTTATATTATAGAGGACGCAGAAGGTGAGGGATGGGTTCCATTGGTATCAATATATAAAAACATCCCGATAAATAAAACTTTTCGGGATGATAGCGTATTGGATATATTGTAAAATTTTTATCTTGATTCATAAATACAATTAAATCCTTTGCGGTCACATCCTTCATCTTCAAGATAATCAAAAAGTGCAGCACCAGTAGTTGAACATTTGTTTTTATTTTTCTCCGCAATTTTCTTTAATAAGTTCACATCTACATCAAGCATCATACAATATTCACGAGTATTACTTTCTGTAGTACCAATATCAAACCAATATTTTAAAGTCTGCTGTGATCGGTTATATAAAGCACCACCATTGCCTGAATAACATCCACTGCCATTCCAGTTAACATAAAATGTATTACTTTTTTCATTTTTCTCTATAGCTTCAATCATCTTTTCAATCGGTTCTGTTCCATTTTCTGGTGAAAATGGGTCTACACAAATGTTAACTGTTTTTTGTTTTAGTTTACTATATTTTAGTTCTTTAAAATATGTATATTTTCTATATGTAACCCAAGATGGTCTTTTTTTATAATTATCAACATTTTCTT
>JBIJDE010000123.1:0-11135 GCA_044344305.1 Armatimonadota bacterium | reverse complement strand
TTTTTTGTTATCAGGTAATCAGAAATGATACTTATCATAACAATAAGTACCGACATTACTGTTATGATACCTAATAATGTTTTAATTCTAAGTGAAAATTTCATCTTTTAAACAGACATAAAAACCCAAATAATAATAAACCTAAACATCCTTTTTTACCACTATTTTGAACAGGATCAACATGAGTTGCATTACATTCATGGCAAAAACCACCATTAATTGGAATTACATGCCCTGATGATAATTTCTCCCATTTTGTAACACGAATAGTTATGGTATCTTTTTTAACAGGTCTTTTACATTTATCACATATTGAATAAGCATGATCAGAACAAAGCGGGTTGTTATCTGAGTCAAATGGACGTGAAGATCCAAACTCCTGTAAATTTCCAACCGGCTTACCACATACAGCACAACTAAAAGGCTGAGGGAGTTTGCACTTTGGACAGACATCTACATCTGTCAAAATTTCTTCATTACATTTACGGCATTTAATTAATGGCATAGCATTTCCTTAATTTATGGAATTGTCGGCATTGCGGGTATTGATGTTACTAATGGATTTCTAAAAGATATCCCCTCTCGAAATGTAGTGGTATCTTTTGTACTTTTTTCTTGACCTATAAAACTGATAGCAAGTGAATTAACTGTAAGGATTTGATTTGTAGATGTTTTTTCTGTGTAAAAAGAAATATCACTTACATTATTAGCAACAAATCTATTTGATATTTGAGTTATTGAATTATTAGTATTTTGATTAAATCTTCTTTTCCATAAATATGTCCCTGTCGCTGATGCTGTTCCATTGCTTGTACCAAGGTAATATTGAATTACCCCGGTCTTATCTGCGACCATTGGTGTTACATTTAAACCATCAGTATCTTTTAGAGGCCGATATATTATAATCCATGGATTTGATGGAGCCCAATAAGTTGATGTTCCAGTAACGACAGGTTTATTAGATGTTGAAGATGTATGGGTCACAATAGATTTAAATGTTTCATACACAGCTTTAGTTCTATTGCTGGCATCAGTGGTATCAACAACATCAAATCTGCAAATTACTACATCATTTTGTGCATAAGATATAGTACTTGCCCACATTGGCGGTAATTTAACATAGGCGGAAGACATTAATTCATCAGTTATTCGGTTAGTAAGCATAAAAGCTTGCGGATAATCTTTGGAAATAGACGATGCTTTGCGCCAAACTCTCATTGAGGTAATCAGTAATGCTACTATCACTGCAAATATCAATATCGATATTGTTATCCCTATCATTAGTTCAGGTAACGTAAATCCACTTCTTCGCTTCATTTCGATACCTCTACTATTAAAGTGCTCATTTGGGTACTTAGTGTTTTATTTCTCATTCCGCGCCAACTTATTACAACAGTAGCTTTATACATTTTTGCATTCATTTTTGCTTCATTTGTACCAGCAGTAGCACCTGCAAAAGGTACGGCATTAGGAGTTATTACTATGCTGCCGTTATTGAAATCTGATAGTATATCTGCCGGCAACCGGGGAACAATATTTTTCATCACCATTGTATATGTAGCTACTGTACCAGATAATGTCTTTGTAGCCCTGCCTGCAGTAACTTCAGCATCCATATTAGATAAATATCCGGGGACCCCCAAGCTGCGCATTTCTTCAAGTTCAGACTCTAACAAAGTTGTTGCAATACCAACACGTTGTGCATTACTTAAAGATACTGCAGATTGATTTATCGCCTGAACACAAGCGATGATACCGAATGATAACATTACTATGGTCACTAATATTTCGACTAATGTAACACCTGACAGTTTTCTTTTAATCATTTTGTTACCTGCCATGATAATACATTAAATTGATTTGTACTGGGAAACGCAGTCAATGGACCGTCTGCCATACGCGGATCATAGGTGTATCGTTTACTATAACCATATTGTAAAACACCATTACTTATTGTGCCGTGAACGGCTGTTGATTTAACAACACTGCCGCCCAGAATACATATATCTCCCATCAACTTGCTATTGGCAATATCTTCAACATATATTGATGCCTGATTTAAAGCATTAACATATTGGCTAAATCCCATAAGAACACCATTAATAATTAAATCTTTTGCAGTACGATCTGGATGAGCTACGTGGTCATAATTATTATCAGGGGTTATGTTACCCTTGATTCTAATTTGATTTGCAATTATTCCCATTGCTGGAACTCGAACATTATTAGCATGGGTCATCGGCAATGCGAAGTCAGGCTCATGTAAATAAGTTAAATTATTAGCGATTGTAATATTTCCAAGTGTACCTTTTGTTATATCAGATGATATTGTCCAAAAATTCGAACGTGCTATTTTATTATTAACTATATAATTATCTGCTAACACACCATTTACACCATTAATAGCACCAGTACAGTATAATACACCATTAGGTATACCAGATTGTAGTGTTGGTGAGGTAAATGATCCAGATATAGAAAAAGGCAAGGTTTCAGAACCTGTAAAAGCTTTTGTTCCAGTTTTTGTACGCGTCGAGGTTGTATTATTAGCCAAGTTTATGGTAATTTCCGTTATTTTTGATACATATTTAGAACCAGACCTTATATTATGGTTAATTGTAACAACCTGTTCACCTGAAGCTCCAACCGAATAAACTACCGTCACCGGTTGATCAAAACTATTTATATATATTCCAGCATTACTCACTGTGGATTTTAAAAATACACCCATATTTGTTTGAGCCGGAGTTGGAGGTGTTCCTCCATACGCAGTATCGCGTTGTTCTGTTGCTGTAGTCGGGAACGGGATAGCCTCGGCACTTGTCCTTAATGCTGCTTGACCTCCAGCAAATATTTTATGCCACTGTGCATCAGTAGTCGGTTTTCCTGAAGCACCCCAATTCATATCAGAACAAACTGTAGAAGCAGTGTCATAAAATATATATGGATAACTGGGGTCATACGGGTCGCGTGAATCGTTTTTTAGCCATTCAACATTTACCTGCCTTGTACCACCATTTCCGTTTGAATGAAATGGTCCATGAATAGATGATATATCAGTTTTCCAAATATAATTATTAATCCCAGTATCTTCAAAAAAACCATATTGAGAAAAAGAACGAGGACAGAGAAATATAACGATCTTTTTTTCAATACCAAAGCGAGTTGCTGTCCCAGTACCTGTTATTTTATAATTTAATACCCATGCATTTATATCATTAGATACTGGTTCAATTTGAACCCAGTATGAACCTGTTGCCATTGAAATTGTACCAGATGCAGGATATCTTAATGTACTTCTAAGTGTTGACGCTCGAACTCGCAACAAAGCCTGTCCTGTGTTAATTGCCGCATCAGCTAATTGTAAAGCCTCTGCAACTGATTGCTGACGCGAAGTAGAATACTGGTAGTTGGATGCTACTCGTATTGTTGATACACCCAGTATCATACAAATTACCAGAGCAAACAACCCCATTAAAAATACATATCCACCACGTTTGCAATTACTGTATATCATTTTATTATAATTATTCCCCTACATTTAATTTTCCCATAATTTCACCATATATTTGTTAGGTAAAAATACTGAAAAAAATATGCTCAATACATTATTTAATTGATATGTTATTACTTAAGAACTTGAAACTTAAAAAATCTAAAATATTTTGATACTTTTTCAACAATAAAACTTAATAATGTTTTATACCATTTTATATCAGATAAGTCGATTAATATTATACATATCAAACTGATAATGATAAAATTAAGAACGCTAAATCTTGCAATATATAGTTCCAAAAGATAACGGTAATTATTACCTCACAAGACTATTGCTTTATATTACCCATTTTAGCATATATTTGACACAATTTCTATCAAATTATATAATTTTGTCGTCATGAAATTAATGTTATATATTAATGAGGCTGAGCAAGTGACCACAACAAACCGGAAACGATAACGCATCCGGGCAATTTTAGTTTGGTTTACCTCCCGGATTCCCGGGAGGTTTTTTATTTTTATAAGGGGAATGAAAATGAGCGAAATATTAAAAGTAGCTGCCAATGAAGACGCGGCACGCACAATTTTATCATGGTTGAAACAATATCATAAAGAATTATCAAAAACTGCTGTTGCTGTTAAATGCGGTGATGATATGCTTGATGTTACTGCCGCAATTCCAGTCGGTCAGGAAATATCAATCATAACTTCTGCTGATCCAGAAGGATTGGAAATAATCCGTCATTCTGCTGCACACTTATTGGCACAGGCAGTATTACACTTATTTCCAAATGCAAAGCCGACTATTGGCCCTGCCATAGACACTGGGTTTTATTATGACTTTGCAGTGGATAAACCTTTTAATGAGGATGATTTAATTGCTATTGAAGCGGAAATGTCTAAATTAGTGAAACAGAATATTCCCGTTTCATCTTCAATAGTAAATCGGGTGCAGTTAGCTGATGAATACCGCAATAACGGAAACCCGTTTAAAGCAGAAATATTAGATGAAATTTCTGATGATGAAGTGACAGTATATACTCAAGGTGATTTCAGCGATCTTTGCCGTGGACCACATGTACCATCAACAGCAAGACTTGCTGCTGTAAAATTAACCAGTGTTGCCGGTGCATATTGGCGTGGTGATGAAAAACGTCCTATGTTATCGAGAATTTATGGCACAGCTTTTACTACCAAAGAGGAATTAGAAGCATATATTCTAATGCGTGAAGAAGCAAAAAAACGCGACCATAGAAAGTTGGGACGCGAACTTGGACTATTCATGATATCTCCAGAAGTAGGCGCAGGATTACCTTTATGGTTACCTAAAGGTGCAATTGTAAGAAATGCCTTAGAAACTTTTATGAAGGCAGAATTGACTAAACGCGGTTACCTGCCAGTTTTCACCCCACATATCGGTAAATTAGATTTATATCGCACATCAGGACATTATCCATATTATAAAGAAAGTCAGTTCCCACCGATTATTTTTGAAGGTGATGAATTCAAAGAAGAAAGCGGTTACTTACTGAAACCAATGAATTGTCCTCATCATATTCAAATATATAAAAATGAAATGCACAGTTATCGCGATTTACCATTGCGCCTATCAGAATTTGGCACTGTTTATAGATTTGAACAAAGTGGTGAATTAGGCGGAATGACCCGGGTTCGTGGATTTACCCAGGATGACGCTCATATATTTCTAACTCCTGACCAATTAGATAAGGAGTTCAAGGATACTGTTGACTTGACCTTATATGTGTTGCGCACATTAGGACTGAGCGATTATCGAGTGCGTGTATCATTGAGAGATCCTAACAGTGATAAATATGTAGGGGATGCAGCGAATTGGGACAAAGCACAAGCTGCGATTCTAAAAGCTGTTGAAGATCTTGACATGCCTTATACTATTGCAGAAGGTGAAGCCGCATTTTACGGACCAAAATTAGATTTCCTTGTGCGCGACTCCATCGGCCGCGAATGGCAACTGGGTACCGTACAAGTTGATTATAATCTACCAGAAAGATTTGAGATGGAATATATTGGTGAAGATGGACAAAAACATCGACCAGTAATGATTCATCGTGCGCCTTTTGGGTCATTGGAGAGATTCTTCGGATTGCTGATAGAGCATTTTGCCGGTGCATTCCCTGTTTGGATGTCCCCTATTCAGGCGACAGTTATCCCAATAGCAGAAAGACATCATGAATACGCGCAAGAAGTTTATAATAAGCTATTTGCATTACCGGCACGAGCAAATGCAGACTTGCGTTCCGAATCAATGCGATACAAAATTCGAGATGCACAAATGATGAAAATACCATATATGCTGGTTGTTGGTGATAAAGAAGTTGAGGATGGTACAGTTGGGGTTCGCAGTCGCACTGATGGTGATTTGGGTGCTATGAGTTTAGAAGATTTTGCAGCTAAACTGAAAATCGAAAGCTTACCCCCTATTTCATAAATATAAAAAATAACTGACTGCTGGAAATTACTATTCAGCAGTCAGTTTATTATCCAATATTTTCGCTTATAATCGGTGGGATATTTAATGGAAAACAGTCCCCCAATAGCGAAATTTACTTTAATTATAAAATTAATAAAGTATCATCCTTTTTTAAGGTGATTGATTTCGTTAAATTAAAATACATAATCCCATCGTTTTCATTCATCGTATACTCAATTTCTTCACCATTCAGTTCAACTGTTAATTCGCCATTAATAGCTGGAATCGATAATGTTGTAAAAGAAATCTCGCCAGACAAGCAATTCAGCATAAATAAATCTTCATTATATATAAAACGTCCCCAACCTGTAGCGGAAAACCATGGGGCACGGAAATATGTTCCTGTAGCTTCACCATTTTTGGGTTTAGCAATCATTGGAACCCGTCCACCTTTTAATGTAAAGTCAATATCTTCTGGTGTTGCCAGCATCATTTGAGGTGTATAACCAGTTATATCGTGTACTAATTCACGGACAGCGATATTCTGCGGGTCACGGGCAGCAGTAATTACCTTATTACCATCATTTCTTAAAGGTATAAATCCAAACTTTCTCATAATCTTTTCTGGAATCATAATTGCTATTTGCGGGTCTGGTGCAATACGCTGTGGTACACTAACATCTAAACCCATGTGTTCCGCATAAGCAAGCAACAATTGTTTTTGAGTTATATTGCTGGTATCCATAAGGATTTGACCGATTGATTTACCTGTAAATTTCGAGTCTTTTTCCGCATCATAAAATTGCTGACTTGTCACCCATTCGCGTGAAACCAGGATGTCCCCTAATTGCACACGTCTATTAAAGAAAGTTTTTGTTTTTACTTTCTTCACCATTGGTGAAAATGACAATTTTTGCATTGGCGTATCAATCTTAAAACCGGTTACTCCCAATAGAATAGCCCACGAAGACATCGCCCTGTAATAATGCTCTCCACATTCAACATGATTCCAGCAACGACCGCTGCGTAAATGCCGGCGGTGAATATTTTTCACCACCTTGACTCCCTGTTCTGGCATTCCTGAATCTATCATAAATGATGCCATCGCGTATTCAATGCCCGTCCAGTTAGCAAGAGCTTGATAGTTCTCATGGGTTGCTGCCCGGGGTTTACGGTCAGGAGGGTAACTGGCATTTATCAAACCACTATCTACATGATAGTTATATCTCATTACCGCTCCCATTGCCTGGCGAATTTTCTCAATGGGTAAGCTATATCCTAATCCGATTAATGAAGTGAACCATTCACCATCAATCTGGTCGCTCATACAACATTCGTCACGATTATCGCCATCTACCCACAAACTGTAATATTCTCCATTCCACAATAATTTATCAAAATTTACTGATGCTTTCTGGTGTATTTTTCGCCACTTTTCTGTATATTCCACATTACCAATAGCCTCACCAATCCGAATCGCAGCAAGTAAAGCGGATAACCATAAAGAAGCTATATATGATGGAGTACCATAAAAATCCCAACAATCATAAGTATTTCTTGCAGTATCATGATCGGGTAAACCATCGTCATTCATATCTAATTTTTCGGTATTATCCATAGCACGAATTATGTGCGGCCATGCTTCTTTTAAGTACTTCTCATCACCAGTCCACATATAATCACGACAAACCAATAATACAAATTGCTGATTCATATCTACACGGTCAAATCCATTATCAACCTCAGATAAATCCGGTGTAAAGAAATGATGAACTCTACCATCTTCACGTTGGAACTTTGCCCCCATCAACATTTGTTTTAATTGCAAGTCCGGGAATAATGCGAGAATGTTAAATGAGCCTTGATACGTGATATCTGTAGTATGAAAACCACAACACCCCAATCCTTCCCATACTGCGAAATCATCAGCTTTTGTCCACCATGTGCATTTTGTTAAAGTGCTTAATTGTGCACCCCAGGATTCTGCAATATCAGCATCAAGGTTTGTTGAATATAAATTATCAGTAAATTCTAATGTTTTCAGCCGATTAGATGCATAATGTTCTGATAGATATTTATTTACTGAAAGTGCATCTGAAAACCAATTTTCATACATGTGGCCTAATACATTTTTCTTTACACTGAAATGGTAAGGGAAATACCATGAACAGGTAAAACGAATCTCTTTTTCTTCTTTGCCAGCCAATGTGAACGATGAACATAATGCGCCATCACCCCATTGATTGCACTTCTCATCCTGATTTGACATAAATCTTACACGGTCACGCATTTCACGAATAAACTGACGTTTACCAGATATTGCAGTTAAAATATCGCTATCAATTTTTTCGATTCTATCTTTAACATCCATTGCGAAACTGTATTGCAATATATCGTTGAATAGTTCTTCTACTTCAATATCAGAGAGATTATCTATCTTTTCATTGGTTAAATCAGCAAAATTAAAAGGAGCATGAGTTGGGTTTGCATTTCTCAATGTACCATTTTCTCTAAAATCATATAACATTGATTCAAATGACATGCCATATTGCGAGTCGAACCCACCCCAGCGCATTGTGCCGTAACCTGTATAGTATTGTGGAAACTCACCGGATATATAGCTGACAACACCACCGGCTACAGATAATGACATACTACCTTGAGTTGGCCGGCAACCATCATTTTCATCTACAGATGAATTATACAAAAGATAAGTAACTGCACCGTCTTCAATTATTTCGTTTTTAATTTTCCTATTTTCTGCACCAGATGCTACAGGATTTTTCATCATTGCTAATATTGAAACTTCCACTGGCTTATCAGTTTTATTAACAGCCCAAAATACAAAATAAAAACCTGGGATTCCACTGGCTTTTGAATCGTGAGGTATAAAAGGAGAAAATGCAATTGCTTCTAAGGTAATTGGTAAATCATCATCAATGTAATTTAATGTTGCCACCGGGTATGCCCCATTAAATACAATCTCTTCAACGCTCATCAACCATGAGTAATGATATAGATTATGCTCTTCATTGCGGACATTCAACCTACGCATTAATACTGTGCCATCAGAAGTTTTAACGCGCAAATAAAAAGCTAATGCGTCTGGAGATAAATTGGGACCTTCACAATTAAGACCTTCCGGTTGATATGGAGCCCATTTGCCAATATTAAATATTTGCCATTCGTGAAATGCGCCATCTGGACGAATTTCAACCGTACCAGTGCCAATTCCACCAAGTGGAACTCCACTTTGATGACTCATTTTTGTATTTAATATTGGCATTTCAATCTCCTTGCTTTATATCATTTCAACCATTTTATTTATTCTTGCCAGTACCTTTTCTTTACCTAACAACTCCATCATGTGAAATAATGATGGTCCTTTGGTACGACCACTTAAAGCGACACGGGTTGGATGAATTACTTTTCCTGCCCCTACCCCAATCGCTTCTGCTGCACCACGCAACATTGCTTCATATTCTTCACAGGATAACTCACCACTATGTTCAATTATCATTTCAGATAATTTAGTTAACGCAGGAACAACATGAACCGGTGCTGGTGACAACCATTTTGTTTTTGCTTCTTCTTCAAATTCATATTCATCTGATAATAAGAATGAGATTAAATTTGGAAAATCTTTTAATGTTTTTGCCTTCTCTTGTTCTAATTTAACAGCTTCACGAGCAAATTCATCAATATCTTCAGTTATTTCACCAAGCATTAAACCAGCCTGAATCAGAAATGGTTTAACTTTAAAATATAATTCATTTATATCCATATCTCTGATATAAATACCGTTAACCCAACGTAATTTTTCCATATCAAATATTGGACCGGATTTATTAAATCTATCAAAGCTAAACTTTTCAACTAATTCACTTACAGTAAAAATCTCTTTTTCTTCAGGATGCGACCATCCCAACTGGGCTAAGAAATTTAATAAAGCCTCCGGTAAAAAGCCTTCTTCCTTATACCAATTTAAAGATGTATTATTGAATCTTTTTGATATTTTACTGCGGTCTGCATTGCGAAGTAATGGCAAATGAGCAAAAGATGGTTTTTCCCAACCAAACATATCATACAGCACAAGATGTTTTGGTGTGCTTGAAATCCATTCCTCTGCACGAATAACATGAGTAATTTCCATCAAATGATCATCAACTACATTTGCAAGATGATATGTAGGAAATCCGTCAGTTTTTAATAATACCTGATCATCTATAAGAGCATTATCAAACTCAACATGATCGCGTACTAAATCAATCCAACTGGTAATACCTTCGTCCGGCATTTTCATGCGAATAACAAAAGGTTCACCTGTAGCTGCACGAGCTATTCTTTCTTCATTTGTCATACTATGCAAACAATGGCGATCGTATTTGATGTTTTCTTTATTCGCTTCCTGTAAAGTACGCATTTCTGTTAAGCGGTCCTTTGTGCAGAAACAATGATATGCAAACCCGGCATTAACTAATATATCTGCATACTTGCGATATATTTCAGTTCTTTCACTTTGAATATATGGTCCATATGCCCCGCCTTTTTCGGGATCTTCATCAGGTGTAATGCCTAACCATCGCATAGCATCCAATATCGCTTGTGCCGAACTCTCTTTATACCGTTCACGATCAGTATCTTCCAAACGCAATACAAACTTGCCGTTATTTTGATGGGCAAATACATAATCAAACAGGCCAATATAGGCAGTGCCAACATGAGGATCACCTGTTGGTGAAGGCGCAATTCTAACTCGAGTAATTTTTTCATTCATAACAAGTTTATTTTATCAAATGAAACGTAATGTGGGAATGATTAAAATATATTAAATGAATTAACATGAAAATAAATCCTGTTTAATTAATCTTTCTCTACAGCCATCATCCAATGCAGTTCGGTATATTGATCAAACTCAATAGAAATAGGATCATCATTTGCATCAATATCAAGTTCTATTGCTTTTTCGTTTTTATTAACCTTTATATTAACATTTTCGTCGGCTACACCTTTTATTGTCATTTGAGCTGATTGTCCAAAAGGATTAGCACTAATTGATAATCTATATTTTCCGTGAGTTAGGATGAACTTAAATGGCAATCCTGCTGACATTACGGTAAAATCACGTTCAAGAAAATCATTAATCCATGCCTTGTCTCCATCTCGCATGGCAGCTTTTTTAAAA
>JBIJDE010000138.1:0-10518 GCA_044344305.1 Armatimonadota bacterium | reverse complement strand
ATTATTTCATTAAAGATACCTGGAATCAAACAAATTGGAATAACAATGCACCAACATATCAAAAATTCACTCCAAACAATGATGTTACAGGTTGTGTTCCTACCGCTATGAGCATGGTAATGCATTACAATTTATATCCAGATACTGCAACCGCCACAAATGCTGTAAAAGTTGATAACGTTGACACTGTAAAATCTTTCAATTCTATATATGATTACACGAAAATGCCAACAGCATTAACTGTAAACTCATCAACTACCCAAATTGACCAGGTAGCCAGACTAATGGCTGACAGTGGAATAGCCTGCAGTGCGATGTATACAGCCAATTCAACATCTGCATATCTCAGTAAAGCCGCAACTGCGTTAAAAACAACATTTAAATATAAATCTGCTAACTATATATCCACTCTCTTGCTACAAGACTACAATCCAATACTACAAGCTGAGATTAACAACCAATTCCCTGTTATTCTGGGAATACAAAGTTCATCTGGCGGACACGCCGTTATATGTGATGGTTGGGGTAAAGATGATGTAGATAATTCAACGCGATATCACATTAATATGGGTTGGGGTGGCACTGACAACAACTGGTATAACTTGCCAACAATAAAAAACTATACTTCAGTTTCTGAGATTATTTACAATATAAGAAAACCAAATCAAACAGCGATTCTGTCATCAAAAATAAACTTAATAACCCCTGCTGACAAAGCTATAGTTCCAAATTCAAATATTCTTGTCAGATGGTCATCCGATTCAGAAGCTTTAAAATATGAGTATCAAGTTTCTGATAACTCTAACTTTACAACAACTATTGCATCAGGAACAGCTACAGGAATATCACAAATTATTAATTATAGTTTCACAGCCAATAGCACATATTATTGGAGAATACGCGGTATAAACCTTGATAACGCAAATGGACCATGGTCAGATACATGGTCATTTACTATTGAACAGGCACCACTGGTTGCACCAATTCTGACAACTCCGGCAGATGGCGCGATTAATATATCGACAACTACAGATTTAGTCTGGAATTCCTCACCAAATGCCATTAACTACGATATTGAGATTTCAATCAACAGTGATGTAAGCAACCCAACATCATATATTAGTAAAACAACATCACAAAATGTTACTTTAGCTGATAGTACAAAATATTACTGGAGAGTGCGTGCAACTGTAGATAAGACAAATATGAGTTCATGGTCAGTAATAAACTCATTTACTACCGCTACGCCAGTAATTCAATTACTGCCGCCAACACTGGTTGCGCCTATTAATAATGCTGTAAATATTCTAATTTCAACTTCACTTAACTGGGGTGCGTCAATAAATGCCATAGGGTATAATGTGCAGATTGCTGATAATAGTAATTTCACGAATCCTACAATATATTCCAATAATAATCTTACTCAACCAGTAACATTAACTGCTGGAACAACATATTTCTGGCGCGTACAATCTAAGGCTAATGCCAATAACACCAGTGCATGGTCTAATGTAAATACTTTTACCACTGCGAGTCCAGTAATTCAACTAACCGTACCGCAATTAATAGCGCCAGCAAACAACACTATCAATATTGCTACAAACATTTCGCTTGTATGGGGTGTATCAGTTAATGCAACTGGCTATGATGTTGAAATCGCATCAAACGCAAACTTTATTAATCCGACATCATATAATATTACTTCTATCTCACAGGCAGTAAAATTATCTGCTAGTACTAAATATTATTGGCATGTAAGGTCTAAAACAGGTACAAATAATACCAGTGTATGGTCAGCAACATTTTCATTTACTACTAAATCAAATGTGATAAATCAATTATTACCACCAATATTATCTTTACCTTTAGATAATGCATCAAATGTTCCCGCAGTAACATCATTAACTTGGAATTTAGCATTAAATGCTATCAATTATAAAATCGAAATCGCCACAGATAATACATTCAGCAATTCGATGATATACAGCAACAACGGCATCAATCTACCGGTAGCATTAGCTGATGGCACAACATATTACTGGAGAATCCGTTCGCAAGATGCAAAACAACAATTTAGCAACTGGTCAGCAATCCGCAACTTTACTACCATAAAATCGAATATTAACTATTCAAATGGTGTAGATTTGATCATTTCTGAATCTAAAGGCAACAGTCAAGTAGTTGGCTATAATATTTTTGATGCTACCGGTTTGCAACAAAACTTACGAGTTACCCAAACAGCTAACCGCCAATCAGTATTTGTTGTAACTATTAAAAATTGCAATGCTTTTGCTGACTCATATCAATTACATAGCAGTTCAATAATAAGTAGCAAATGGGTTGTAAAAATAATTGATGCCGGCAACAAAGATATAACCCGTCAATTCTTCTCTGTCAATGGTTTCCTAACGCCAACAATTCCGTCAAATGGTGCTTACAAGATAACCATATCTATCGCGTCATTAAGTGGGCAAAACTCAACATTAAATATACCTACTTCCTTATCAGTTAAAATTGACGCAAAATCGTGGAAAGATCTTAGCCAGAAGTTGAATACCATCTCAGCCGATGCTGTTATTGCTACAGTTGATTTGATAGACCGATCAAAAACCAAATAATTTTCTAAAGAAACTATATACCATTAAAACCCGCAGGTTATCTACTGCGGGTTTTATTCTTCTACATTCTCATCATGCCCCCAGAACTTCATTCTGCTTTGTATCTTTTTCTCAAATCCCTGGTCAGAAGGTTTATAATATGGCTGACTTTTTGTTTCCGGCATGATATATTCCTGCTGAATATGATGACCGGGAAATCCATGTGGGTATTTATATCCCTGGCCATGCCCTAACTTCGCAGCACCTTTATAACTGCTGTCACGCAAATGGGCTGGTACCGGTGTAATTCGACCCATACGGACATCTGCCATTGCCGCGTCAATCGCGACAACAGTAGCATTGCTTTTTGGCGCACAAGCAAGATATGTTACGGCTTGTGCTAAATTTATCCGCGCTTCCGGTAATCCTACGAACTCAACAGCCTGAGCGGCAGCAGTAGCGACTAACAACGCCAATGGATCAGCATTTCCAATATCTTCTGATGCATGAACTACAATACGTCGTGCTATAAATCGCGGGTCTTCCCCAGCTTCTATCATCCGCGCCATCCAATATAATGCAGCATCTGGATCGCTACCACGAATCGACTTGATAAATGCAGAGATGATGTCATAATGCTGGTCGCCATCTTTATCATATCGCATTGCCCGCCGTTGTATACCTTCCTCAGCAATTTCTAAAGTTATCTCTTTACATCTGCCTGCAAGATTCGCGGCTTCTTCCAAAGCGTTCAATGCTGTACGCGCATCACCACCACTTACTAAAATTAAATGATTGCGCGCTTCATCTGTAATCGTAATTTCAAATTTTCCTAATCCACGTTCGTCATCGAATAAAGCACGATTTAAAATCTCCTCTATTCCTTCTGGAGGCAATGGTGCTAACACAACTAAACGAGAACGTGATATTAATGGAGGATTAATTTCAAAATACGGATTTTCTGTTGTTGCCCCTATTAGAATTATCGTACCATCTTCAACTACCGGTAAAAAAGCATCCTGTTGCGCCTTGTTAAAACGATGAATTTCGTCAACGAATAATATAGTTCGCTGATTATAGAATTTCTTTCTATCTCTTGCGGCAGATATGATTTTACGCAACTCGGGAACTCCGGATATAACTGCGCTGAATGACTCGAAAATAGCAGTAGAATAATTCGCAATTAAAGTTGCCAGCGTAGTTTTGCCACAACCGGGTGGACCCCATAATATTAGAGAGGTTAATTTATCTTCTTCAATAGACTTTCGCAGCGGCTTCCCCTGCCCTATTACTTCCATCTGTCCAACATATTCATCCAGATTACGTGGTCGCATTCGCGCCGCCAAAGGTTGCGCAATCTCACTTTTCTGCGATGTATTTACAGTATTATCATCAAATAAATCCATGTTGATATTATACCTTTTTACACTGTTTTTTGACATAACGAGTTTTTTTCGGCACACTATTGTCATGCAGAGTAAATTAATAAAAACTATCGTCATCATCTTGATACTCGCTTTATACTTGCCGGTATTTCCTGGTGCTCGTACCATACATCATAAAAAACATTCCCATATCGCTAATAATAAAAAAATTAAAAAAGTATCTCACCAGAAAAAAAGACCTGTTAAAAAGAAAAAACATAAAAAGCAGTCCGGTCCCAAATTAGTGGTAGCTTTTCGTCACAAAATGGTCGTAACCGCATTTCTGCCTCATCATAATGATGGCCGTCGTCGTCACATCGGCAACGGCAAATATGCTCGCAAAGGAAGTGTAGCAGTAAGTTATCGGCAAATACCAAAAGGTTCAAAAATGTATATTCAGGGATATGGTTGGGGTCGCGCAGTAAGTACCGGTGGCGCAATGAAAAAAGACCGCATTGATGTCTGTCTACCCAATATGAAAGCATGCCGAAAATGGGGACGTCGAACTGTTTGGGTAACAGTTTATAAGGTTAAGAGATAATTTCATCTGTAACATCTATCTCTAATCCAAATTGTTGCGTACATAAATCTGCATACAACCCATTTCGAGCAATTAATTCATCATGATTGCCAATTTCTGCGACTCTTCCATCTTCAATAACAGCTATCTTGTCTACATTTCTGACAGTAGATAACCTGTGGGCAATAACAATTGTTGTGCGATCTTTCATTAACTCTTGCAAGGCATTCTGTACAAGTCTTTCACTTGTTGAGTCCAGTGCAGAAGTTGCTTCGTCAAGAATAATAATAGCCGGATTTTTCAAGAATGCCCGGGCTATTGCTATTCGTTGCTTTTGACCACCTGATAATCGCGCGCCTCGTTCACCTATTATTGTCAGGTATCCATCATCCATTTTATCGATAAATTCATCAGCAAATGCACGATGAGCAGCTTCTTTGACTTCTTCTGGTGTCGCGTCAGGACGTCCATATAAAATATTATCTTCAATTGTGCCTGAAAATAATACTGCGTCCTGTGGTACTAATCCTATCTGTCCGCGTAATGAAGTAATGGTGTAATCTCTAATATCGTTGCCATCAATTGAAATTGTGCCTTCCTGCCATTCATAAAATCTATTTATCAAATATGTTATCGATGTTTTGCCACTTCCAGAAGGACCGACTAAAGCCAGTGTAGTACGGGCTGGAATATGTAATGACAGGTTTTCAAAAAGAGGTCTGTTTCCATTTGGGTATGTAAAGCATATATTCGAGAACTCAATGTCACCTTGAAAGCTTTTTGCTTTTCTTGCGCCGGGTTTATCAGCTATTTCCGGTTCCGTATCAAATATAGAAAATATTCTATCGGTACTGCCTAATGCATTCGCAGTGGTCAACTGCAATTCGTTAAGGCGTTCGAATGGACTGAATAATTGGCTTTGCATCATTATAAATGATACCAATATGCCAACGGTGATATGTGCTGTACCGTGAATTATCATGTATGTGCCAATAACGATTAGCAACATTGGTCCAAGTGCATTCAGCATTGTAACAACTGCTTGACTGATTCCATTCAGATTCGCGTTTTTCACACCAAGTTCAATTAATATTGCAGAATCATCGCTAAATTGCTGCAATTCATCATCTTCACGGGTGAAAGCCTTAACTATTGTTGAATTAGCAAACTTTTCCTGGGTAGTGCCGGCTAATACTGCCAATCTATCACGAATCAACTTTGCATTGTCTTTCACTCGCCAACTTATCATACGCTGTACAATTATGTGAAAAGGCAACAACAATAACGACAACAATGCAAGAACCCAATTCTGACTGAAAAATATCACTAATATTACACAAATCTGCACAATATTCATCCAACCTTGAATGAGTCCCTGATTCAGAAATGGCTGAATTGTCTCAACATCACTGATTACCCGACTGGTTAATGATCCAGACCTGTTTGCGTCAAAAAATGATTGTTGCAATTTCTGAATATGAGCATAAAGATCACATCGTAAATCAAAGATTACCCGCTGGATAGCTCGTGAAGCCAACAAAGAACGAAGATACGTTGGGACAAATGAAAATACAGCTAAACATATGCCCCATAATACATATTTGTGTATTTCCATCCATGCGCTACTTTGGGGTATTTTCCCACTTCCCATATTTACCAGTACGTCCACGACTCGTCCGGTTATCCACACGGCAATAACCGGCGTCATAAACTTAACTATACCAAAAAGTGTTGAGATAAAGAAAGAAAACCAATAAGGTCGAACATACGATAACAGCCGCCAAATGTTTTCAGGTTTCTTTTTCCCAGATGTCAGGTCAGATTCATCCATCATAACATTAACTTATCTATTTCAATGCTATCTTCCTGCAAAATTATTGTTATTTATCAGAAAAAGAATAAATAGATTTTGTTTTCCTGTCTTTCAGTAATAAATGACCATCTGTGGTTGTAAGTAAATCAATTGTTGTATTTAACACTGGAAATGCTTCACTATCGGCGATTGTACTAATATATTTACCGTTTTTTGAAAATATGCGGACTCTTTTACTACCTTTTTCAGCTGTAACTATAAACTCTTTATATATTGCTAAATCTGCGGGATTGCAACAACCAGTAAACTCATCTTCCTTATTTCCAGGCTTCCCCCATTCAGAGATAAAATTGCCATTAACATCATATATTTCTACACGATGACAACCCGGATTCGCTATATATAACAGTTCTTTATTATTATCCCACGCAATATCAAAATATGGACTGGGTACAATGAAGCCTGTTAACTCTTTTCCTCTTGATTTCTTGATTGTTTTTATCAATTTGCCTTCATAATTGAATATTAATACTTCGGCATTACCAGCATCCGCAATAAAAACTTTGTCATTTGATGCAGCAATTGATGTTATCAGCATATCTTTTTTACTTTTACCGATAACCTTGAATGATTTATCATTAATATGAACTATCTCTTTATCGATATATATTTTTACTCCTGATGGGTTGTAAGTCATAATATCTTTGTCAAATTCATTGTTTAATGTCAGCTTACTTAATTTTCCACTTTTATTTACAGATGATGCAATGACTTTCTCAATAATTACAGGCGGTTTGTTCTGAATTCGAAATGTGATAATAATAGCTGTAAATATCGCAATAATAAAAATTATCACATATTCTATCTTCATGGCTTTTTATCACCGATATAAAGGCATACCATTCGACTGACATCGCGAATCAGCATTCTTTGCCCTGCTACTGCTATTGGAGCCCAGAATTCTTTACCTTCCGGCATTACATTAGTTCGTGATAATTCCTGATACCTATCTGGCTTAGCGGCTGCCGCCACTAATTCACCTTTGTCAGTAAGTAAGAATATTATTCCGTTTACACAAACATATGAATTCCAGTTAAATCTTGAACGTCCGCTTTTCCATAAAACTTTGCCCGTTAAATCCATACAAGCAAGCTGATTATCTGGAATTACCCCGTAAATATAACCATTAAAAAAAATGGGGGTTTGCTGATAAGCACCGAACTCTTTTTCTTTCAACTTAAAATCAAAAGATGTTTTGTAACCTTCTCCACTTGGAGTTAGTCGCAACATAGCACAGCCTGCGCCATAACCGCCACTAAGAAATATCCTGTTATCACCTACTGGTATTGGGGTAGGTATATTTGATGTATGAACTATCCAATCTGGGGTTTGGAATTTCAATATACCTTTTGTTGATACACCTATAACACCACCAGATGCACAATATATAAACAATTTTTCATTATTTATTATCGTAGGCATAATCGACGAATGTGTCATTTGCCAATTTTCCGGATTATCAACACGCCATAATTCCGCACCTGTTTTTAAGTCAAATGCAACCATCAATGCTTTACTGCCGGGAGAAATAATAACTGTATTGCCATCTATTATGGGACATTGACCAGCATACCATTCTGGTACTTTAGTTCCATATTCTTTCACAAGATCATGTTGCCATAACATTTTACCTGTTATCGCATCAGCACAAGTAACTTTGCATAATACCCCCATTGCCACAACATACTTGTCATTTACAGCTGGTATCGTTCGTGATACTCCATGTTGCTTTCCCACAGCAGCAGGATAAGGCAAACGCCATACTTCATTGCCGTCAGCAAGTGTGAAACACCTCAATACATCCTGTTGTTTTTCAAGGTCGTAATCAAGAACATAAACTCTACTGTTATTTACTGCAGCACCAGCATATCCTTCTCCCAGGTCTACTCCCCATAGCTCAGGAGGGCCTGAGGCGTCCCATTGATATAATACCGGAGCATTTACAATTGCAATGTTATCGCGATTATTCCCACGAAAACCAGACCATATTCCAGGAAGACAATCTACAAATTGATTTTTAACAACAGGTTTTATAATTGTAGGATTTTTTTTATCAGGAGCAACTTTATTATTATTTGTTATCGGGTTTGTATCGTCAGGTTGTATTGTCTCTTTCTTTTCTTTTGGTACTTCTACTCGTATAGATGTGTTTGGCTTAACTTGTGCTATTTTATACCAGTTAAAGAGTCCTAAGGTAGCAACAAGCATAATCATGGTAGGAATAAATATCTCAATTATTTTTTTCATCGCTTTTATTATACATTATGACAGCATTTGAGAAAAGAAAGCAATTATTGTATAATGTTATTGGAGAATAACATTCATGGCCGATAAAATTCAAAAAATAATACAAAACTTATGGGAACATTTCCCTATACAATTGCTATTTAAGCTTGTAAACGATTTCCCCGTTTCGAGCGAAGTTGTCTTTCGTGGTTTTCAAAAAAAAGCGCACTCTTTGTCAAACCCAGTAGTAAATAAAAGACTGCGCGAAGAAATGATGAAAAATGAAAAGATGGCCGAAGAACTGATTACTATGCTTGAAATAACCGCTGCCAATACGTGTACTGCATTGTCAGAAATAGAGTCAGTCACTGATGAATCTATAATAGAATTATCCTCAAAATTTAACAAAGAAGATATTGCAGTTGCATTAACTTTAGACGAACGTGTAGAAGTAAATGCCATTTTTGCACGTCTTGATGAAATAATCCCTGATATTGTTGAAGAAAATGAGGATAAACCTGTTAAACAAGACAGCGAAGCAAGTATTGCGCGTTGGCAGCATAAATGTGAAATGCTGGAAAAGAAATTATTAAAATACGAAGACCAGATGAGTAAGATAAAAAAAGAGAAAATAGAACAGATAAATAGAATTAAAGAATTAGAAAAAGAAATTGAAAATCTTACCACCCAAATAAACAAATACAAAATAGAATCTAATGAATCCAGTAAAGAATGCAGTAGTTTCCAGAAACAGATTGATCGTTTAGAACGCAATCTAAAAAAAGAAATTGATGCTAAAAATAATTTAGAAAAAGAAAATACTGAATTAAAAGCCCAAATATTCGTACTTGAAAATAAACCTGTAGAAAAAGAAATTATTACTGAAGAAAAAGTTATTACTGAACAAATAATTCCTGCAGATAAGAAAAACAAGGTAAAAGAAGCTATAGCATTATTAAGTAGCATTTTCACCGAAAATGTAACTACAAAGAAAAATACATCCGGAACAGAGGATAAACCTGCGCCTAAACCAAAAGCTATTCCAATATTGAAATCAGCACCAGCAACATCATCTGCAACTGTTCCACCGAAAGTAACTGATAAGATAAAAATTATGTCGGAAGGGAAACTATTAGACCTTTCTCCAAGTCAAATAATGACTTATTTTAAACAAAACAATAAGAAAATTATTGATTCCGTGCGGACACATTATAATAAATTAGTTGCTCCACATGATAAAGAACTGCTAAATACATTGATTAAAGCGAAAATACCGAATCAGATAATATGTGGACCACTTAAACCTGCGATAATTGATGGAAGTAATGTTGCACATTTCTTATCAAATGGTGAACGGCCCAAATTAGAGCATCTTATTCAACTACGCCATACCTGCTGGTTGGAAGGTTATTTTCCTGTATATATTATTGTAGATGCATCGTTACCATACCAGATTGATAACGAAGCTAAATTATCCGAGATGATAAAACTAAATGAAGTTATTCCTGTAAGCATCAATACTGTCGCGGACAAAGAGATATTAAAAAGAGCCATTGAATTAAATGCAGTTGTTTTAACAAATGATCGCTATACTGAATGGCCAGATGGTGACAAAGTATCAAAAAGACATGTTATTCAAAGCAGAAATATTATGAAACCTGGCGATTATCATCATAAAAATGGGATAAATTGGGGTAAATTATCATGAGTTTTAAAATAAATACTGATATTCCCGATTTCCCTGATAGCACATTTGTTGCACATAATGCAACTGTTATTGGCGATGTTACATTGGATGAAAATGTGAGTATCTGGTACGGGGCACGTCTTCGTGGGGATATTGCACCTATCAGTATTGGGGCAAACAGTAATGTGCAG
>JBIJDE010000572.1:0-3151 GCA_044344305.1 Armatimonadota bacterium | reverse complement strand
ATTTGATGCGGCGATTGCAACCTGATATTCTGATTAATGACCGTGCCGGTTTCCCGGGTGATTTCGGTAACCCCGAGGGATTAATGCCGACAGACGGATCTGACCGCGCGTGGGAACTATGTCATTGTTCTGCAGCCTTCACTACCTGGACTGCGCCAATTGATGACCCTGCGCTATTTGCATCACCATCAGAATTACTCGGTTTATTATCGGATGCAGCAGGTTTAGGCGGTAACTTTCTGCTGAATTTTGGACCCCAGGCTGATGGGACATTACCAAAATATAGTATCGAACAACTTGATGTAATCGGGAAATGGATGCAAATGAATGGTGATGCTATTTACCAGACTCAGGCAGGTCCAACCGGGCGGCAGGAATGGGGAGTCAGCACACAACGCGGTAATACTGTTTATCTGCATATATTCAGACCTGCGTCTAAACTTGCAGTACGGGGATTTGAAACATCTGTAAAATCAGCAATAATATTATCAACAGGTGAACCAGTTCATTTTATACAAAATGGAATGTCGTTGATTATTGATTTGCCAGCATTAGATATTCTGCCACAGGTGATTGCGCTTGAATTTGATGAATCACCACAATTTATTTCACAAGTCATTTGCCAGCGAATAGACAAATCGATAATATTAGCCGCTAACCACGCTAAACTGCAAACAATACATGCAGATAATAAACCAACCTTATTCCTTTCGCCGGATGCATTGGGTGGACGTATTATGGGATGGTCACGGATTGATGATGGTGTAGAATGGACATTTAAGGTAGAACACGCCGGTCGCTACCAGCCGTCATTTGAGTTTAACAACCCCGAGTCGCTTAATGTCTATGGCAGGCGATTTGAGATGTCGGTATCCGGACAAACTTTACGAGCAAGTGTGCCATTAAGCGGTCGACATGGTCGTTTTGATTGGTATACAATGGCAGGGGCATTTAATTTAACTCCGGGAGTTCATACCCTTACCATCAAACCATATATACTTGATTCTGGGATTCTGATGAATTTGCGTGCTGTAACTTTAAAACCATTAAATTAAAAATGAGAGAATTATGAAAACAAAACTTTTTAACAAAACTGCATATCTCAACAATGTAGAAAAAACACAATCCAAACGTTTACAATGGTGGCGTGAAGCGCGTTTCGGGATGTTCGTTCATTGGGGATTATACAGCCAAATTGGACGCAACGAATGGGTGATGAACCTGGAACGAATACCTGCTTCCGAGTATGAACCGCTGGCGGATAGTTGGCATCCAAAACCGGGATTTGCGCGGGAATGGGCGGCACTGGCGAAACGTGCAGGGATGAAATATATGGTGCTGACCACAAAACACCATGAAGGTTTTTGCTTGTGGGATACCAAACAGACTGATTATAACGCGGTGAAACGCGGACCTGGACGCGATCTGGTTCGGGAATATGTTGAAGCTGCCAGAGAGGCCGGATTGCGGGTTGGTTTTTATTATTCACTGATGGACTGGCATCATCCTGACGGAATTCGCTGTATGCATGACGAAGATGCCAGAAAACGTTTTGCAAGTTACACCCGGGAACTGGTTCGTGAATTAATGACCTATTACGGCAAAATAGATATTCTCTGGTACGATGTTTCCTGGCCTTTGTCTACACCAGAAGCATGGGAAAGTTATGAATTAAACGCCATGGCGCGTAAATTGCAGCCAGAGATAATAATTAATGACCGGTCACAATTGGCAGAGGATTTCGGCACCCCGGAAGAACATATTACCGCAGCAACCGGCGGCCGCGCCTGGGAAGCATGTATGACGTTTAATGGATCATGGGGGTGGCAGCAAACCCCGCCGGAAGATTGGCATTCAGTGAGAAAAGTGCTGGATATGCTGCGTACCTGTACCGCCGGTGCGGGAAATTTATTACTGAATATTGGGCCATTGCCGGATGGCAGCGTGCCGGATGAAGCAGTTGAACGTCTTGATAAAGTTGGACAATGGCTTGATACCTATGGCGAGATAATTTATGGTGATGTTAAACCTGCCTCGTCTATAGTATCAGCTATGGGAAATTGGACACGTAAGAGAAATAAGGTGTATTACTGGTGTTCACGCTGGCCGGGAGAAAAATTAACTTTAGGTGCTATTCATGGCAAACTAACATCCGCCAGGCTTTACCCAAGTGGTCCGGAGCTTACCTTTAATCAGCAAGACGACCGTCTGGTGATTTGCGGATTGCCGGCGAATTGCCCCGATTTAATAGCGGGAGTTGGTGTAGTAGAGTTAACATTTAAATCTGCACCAGTACAATATTTCAATATGGGTCCGATAGCACCGGAAATGAAGCCGGTTGAGCTTTCCGGTAAATGGGTGTCACCGATAATTAAAAGCTGGCAGGTGTCTGCTTTGCAAGAAAAAAACGGCACTGTGGCAAATGCCCCGGCGGTATCATTGTCAGATTCCCTAAGTTGGCATAAATTAACAATACAGGAAGATAACAGTTTTCTTAATATACATTCAGAAGCCGGTTCACAAGACGGCATATTATATTTAGGGAATATTTTCGAAGTTCCGCGTGATGGCGTCTGGCGATTTTTCTTGGGGCATGATGGTGGTTGTCAGCTGTTTTTTGATGGCAAGTCGGTACTTACCGTTCCAGACGCTATCAATCCAGCCATGCCTGGACGCTCGTTTATAGATTTGAATATGACAAAAGGCCAGCATGAATTAATGATTGCTTTTGACACTGCCGAAGGGAGAGGGTGGGGTATATTCTCTTGTTTCGGAATACCACATGGACAACGCGGAATTGAAAAGAAACCTGTATTTCCGAAGTTGAAATAAAAGTATTTTACATATACCCATTGATTAGAGGAATGTCTTAATGGAACCAATTATCAACACCGATGATTTATCTCTTTTGCGTTTGCTGCCGAATGATGTTGAACGTGCCAAGGTTAATTGCGCTCTATTCTGGGAGATGGGTATCTCGGACGACCATCTTCGAGGATTTCTCGCGGATGAACACAACATTCTTCTCATTGCCGAGATTAAAGGGCAGCCGGTAGGCCAGCTTATCGGCTACGTGCTACAGCGTTGGGACGTGGAAAAGCCAATGCTTTTCCTATTCTCGATTGACGTCGTCGAATCGCATCGCCGCCAG
>JBIJDE010000121.1:0-11252 GCA_044344305.1 Armatimonadota bacterium | reverse complement strand
GTTCGCGGGGTACTTACCCTGACATGGAACAGCACTACTGGTGTTGAACCGCCGATGTCTTTTGATTTCTCACCTGACTGGAATGTAGTTGTTCGCGGTTCCACCACCCATAAAACCACCGCGGAAAAGCGTAATGATGTTCCTCTGCAGCCATGGATACCGAAAGAGCCTGTTACCGGGTCGCCTGCATTACTTGGCATTCGCAGTTTTGATAAAGGCAGAATAGCATTATTGGGTATCCGCAGCCAATGGCTTTTCACCGCGCCGGGTAATTGCCCCACTACTGAGGTGATGTTATCTACCGGTACTGCCGGTAAACCAAGTGATTGGCTGAAAGTTATTGCCAACACCTTCAATTGGTTGGCAGGACCCTCGTTGAAAGCTGGTTTGGGTGGTGCCGTTACTCCGGATTCTCTGCTAAACCCACCGGCATATAAATGGGATAAGGCGAACAAGGTTGATTGGAGTAAATCGCCGGATATTAAAGATATTCCTGATCAACCCAGCATACGCGGACTCATCGGCGCGCGAACTTCGCTGTCCACCGGTAAGGGAGTTGTCGCGGATTATGTTAAAGCTGCTAAAGACGCAAAGCTGAATTATATCGTCTTTCTTGAAGATAGCCTTGCTATGGACCAGACAAAATGGGACCAGTTAGTTGCTGATTGCAAAACAGCTACGGATGATACCTTTGCCGCCATACCCGGGTTAACTTATGAAGACGCGCAGGGAAATCACCTATATGCATTCGCTGATAATGTAAGATTCCCCAAACCAGAAATGCTGTTTGACGATAAAAGGCTGAAAACTACCCAAAGCATGCGGTCACGGGTTTATTTTGATTATGTTAATGAATTAATAGCGCAAAAGGCGATAACTGGTTTTTGGAATCATCGCGGCAATAACCTGCCGGTGGTTGATTATAAACTTTACAATTCATTCCCACTGTATTCATTTGATAACGGAAGACAAATTGACAATGCATTTGGCGATTACCTGTATTTGCAGGGGATTGGCGGGTGCCAGGCACCATTGGCGCTGGAGTTTATGTATGACCCGTCACAGGTGGCAAAACGAGCAGCAGACGGTTGGATGGTGGTGAGTTATAACAATCTTAAGGATTTGCAGACTATCTGGCATCGCAGCGCGTTTTCATTCAGCGGCAGCGGCGCGCAATATGTCACCAATGGCCCCAAAATACTTGTTTGGCAATCTCCTAATCGTTTGGCGGAACCGCGTGGCGAATGGTGGCGGCCAGACATGTGGGAATATCGCACGCAATTCCGGGTATCGTCAGATAATGGTTTGAAGATGGTCACCCTGTATGACGGCGACCGCCAGATACTGCGCCAATGGCTACCGGCAGGCGCAAATACATTTGAACAGGAACTGGTATTTGCTAATTGCCAGCAAATCGGACAGGTATTGGTAGTTGAAGATATGAAAGGACGCAAAGCGGTAAGTGCTACGTTTTGGAGCCGTAATTTAAATAATGAAGAGTTTATCTGTACCGACCGGTGTAATACCCTGGGTAATGCTCGTTTGAGGACGCGAAATGATGGGCAAACCTGGACACAGGTAAGCTTTAATGCCAATATGGGCATCACACCTTCTAAAGGTTTACTAATGCTGCGGGCATCCCCGGCACTGGGTTTATCACCATCTTCGCCGACATTGCCAATCGATGGCGCACCTGCTGGTTTTCCGACACATATGCTGGACTTTTATCCGCGTATTCCCGGAGAATTGCCAAACTTGTATGCTTATCCTAAAACATATCTGGTAGGGTCGGAAATAGGAATTGGACAGGCAGATATTCTGATGGCGTATGACCCGCAGGAGACTGGACTTGCTGCAAAGGTAACACCACTGGGGCACCCATACGATCAGAAACAGGAAGGGTGGGGGAACTCATGGGGTAGTTGGCATCGACTTGTACCCACACAAAAGATAGAAGGGTGGGCGCGTATTTATGCTACCACCTGGCTTACCGAAGGTTTTCGCATGGGCGGGTTCGAGGCAAATCTTCGTGTGAAATCCGGCATTGAAATCCCAGAGAAGGGATTGCCCGTCACTGCATGTCCTGGTGAACTCTGGAAAGATGGGCAGAAGATAGGAACTGCTGAAACCCCATATATTAGCGGTAGCTTTGCCCCGGGAGTAATCCTTATATTGCAACATCTGGGTGGCGCGGTAGTATTGATGGGAACAGGAAACAATCTGACTTACGAATATAACAAAGGTAATTTGACATTATATTATCAACCAGGAAAAGGATTGCTGTTGCCGGGAGATACAATAAAATATACAGTGTTATTCGCCGGTGCAGGTGGACAGACAAAAGGTGATGAAATAGTTGATTTTGCCAGGAAATTCGGCGTTTTTACCCCGGGAATTGCCGGATACTCGCCAACTATGATATCTGGTAAATCGATAAGCACTTATGGATTTTGGAATGTTAACGCTGGCGGCAGTTCCGTACAGGCGAAAATAGCAAAAACTGCCATGCCCGGTTTCCTTACTGCCTGTATTGATGGCTTGAACGACAAATGGTCGGTTTACCTGCTGGATAAAGCCAGAACTGCCCCCAATGTTCGCGCCTTGCCAATTCGCGATGGCCGCGCCTGGGCACAACTCGATCTTAACATGGCAGACAGCGACCTGTTCATGGGGCATCCAGTAACTGCCGATAATCCAGCCGTGACCTTGTCGGTGAACTGGAAGAGTGATAGACTATGGTGTGTGGAAGCACATAATCCCACTAATGCGCCGATTACAGCAACGCTTGCAAGTACCGTTGGCTGGACACCATTCACATTTAAAGAAACAGTCACCCTGGCACCGGGAACCAGCAAGATCTGGAATGTGAAGGAATGATGGGTGCCTAATATTAAGCTGGATATTCAATAAGTAACAGGTAGTGTAAGGGGACTGCCTTAAATGCGGAAAAATCAAACCCGTTATAAGTAATAGTGGTTGCCCGCATTTGTGGCTGTACCCGATAGTCGTATAGTCGTGTGTGGGTACAAGCACGAATACTGTGTTTATATTTAATTGTGAGTTTTGTGAAAATTACAGTATTCAAGCCAGTCCCCTTAGATTGATTAATCTATCTTTTTAAGATGGCTTATTATGATTTTGTAATAAAATTCGATTCTAATTATTGGAGAAAAATATGTTTAGATTTACGTTGTTGTTGTTCGTAATTGCTTTAACAGCTTTTACCGCTTTTTCCGCTGACCCGGTGGTGGTGACATTTGATGCTCCGCAGACTGCCGGTATCAGCGGGTTCCGCGCATTTTGGGATACCCCGGTGGTATTATCGGCGGATGGTGCATCCACAATGGTGGATAAAGGTGGATTTGGCAAAGCGGTCAGCGCGGTGTGGGCACCGGCGAAGCGTGGCGATGGTAAGACACCCGGCGCGTTGGTGTTTGACGGTGTGCATCGCAGCTTGCTGGTTCGTTTTCCGGGAGCAGCCGCGGCAATAGCCGAACAACAGGCAAAGGGTAATACAATACAGAAAGTTGAGCTGATACTTCCTTTCAAAGGAACAGAATTATGGCCTGAAGGCTATTCTGATCCACCGGGGATGTCTTTCCTCGGTACCCAGTGGGTGAACAGCAAGCCTCGCTGGCACGCTGTTGCATGGGCATTGCGCAAACCATGGGTCGCGGACGCTGCTAATGGTCCGACATATAACGCGTATATTAATGGTGCCGGCTACTGGAAAAAATATGGGGCACAGGATGAAAAAGAAGACCGTTACTCAAAACAATTTGGACCGGCGGAAGTATCGGCAGGTGATGGCGCGCCGATTGACGGCAACATAAATCTAACTGCTATGCTTACCGACCCTGCATTTGGGAAATCAATGGCCGACAGATTAAAACAGTTTGAAAGTTGCGGTGTTCTGGTGCGAAAATGGGAATATTATGATGTGGCGTTATGGCAAGGCTCGTATGAATGGCAAACTGCCCGCGGTCCGCAGGGAATTTTGATAAATACCCCTAAATTAAAGGTTACTTTTGAACCAGGAAAAGCTGATACAACCAAAGTAACTGATTTTCAGGTTGATATAACTAAATTGGCAGAAGAGATAAAAGCAAAAAAGTCAGGTGGCACACCTACAGCGGTTATTCCAAATGCGGAAGAGTTTGCCAAATTAATCACAAAACTCGGTAATGCTAAACCAAAAGATATGCCGGAATGGCAATGGCAGCATGTGCAGGAACTGGATAAGTTAGGCGGCGGTTGGAGTTTCCCAACAACACCTGACGCGTATGGCAAATGGCTCGATGAAATGCTCACCTGGGCACCGAGACGCTGGGGTGGTTTTGACGCAACTAATAATTTGCAGCTTTACAATAAATATTACGAAGGAATCCCCGTTCCGGTACGCGACCATTGGAAACTATATTGGTCAGCCTGGTTGATGCCGGATAAGAGTTACCCGGAGTTTGAGCTGAATGGCAAGAAATACAAGTTTGCCCAGGGATATATCGGCGGTCAACAGGCACAGGCGTATTACAAGGAAACAGGCGATTGGTCAGGCAACTTCAGCGTTTATCGCACCTACTGCTATGATATGGGAACGATGAACTTCAACCACTGGGCGGTAGCCGGCACATTGCTGGGTGGCGCGGTAATCGGTTCAGACCGGCTTATCAAGGATGGTCGTCACGGCTTGGAATATTGGCCGTTGCGCACCTGGAGCTGGTATGATGGCAGTACTCAGGAAAGTATCGACCATTATTATTTCTCGCATTCATTGACCGCGCAAAAGATATTTGCTGACTTTGGTCCGGAAAAGATTGACCGCATGATGGGACAAAGCATCATGGCAAAATCTATCGAAGAATTGGCATCTTCTTATCATCCCGGGTTGCGCCGGTTTGTCAGTTCATCAGGACGTACCGGAATTGCGTATGTGTTGGGAATTCAGGATGGCTTGACAGCGATACTGCACACTCTTTCTCCCAGCGGAACGTATACCGATTTTGACAAAAAAAATGTTACCGCGCCTAATGTAGAAAAATTGCCGGTAATCGGCCACGATTTCCCGCCAGGTCTGGCGGCACAGCAGACCATGAATGGTCCTTGGGCACCGGATTGGATGGCGGATATTGTTGATGATAAACCGCTACCGTATGAAATGACGGTTAACTATAAAATGTGGGGAAATTTTGCAGGAACACCGTTATGGCGACGCAACTATATGGGCAAAAATTATGGTATGGCAAGTCAGGATATTACTACAAATGAAACTGTGCCGGTAATGGCGCAATGGCGACGCGAAGAAAAACAGGCGACATCAATGACCGACCTGGGTACCCTTATCGTGCGTCCAGGTATTAATCGTACCGAATTGTTGGACAGTATCTATCACGAAAATGGTCAGCGCAACCCTAACGGCATGGTTGGCGCACAGGGAAGCACAATAGCCGCATTACAGCATAAAAATAAAATGGTTGTCCTGACCAGCCCAATGCCAAAACTGGAAGTAAGCAGCGGAAGAGCAGTACCAGCGGAAGTGAAAAGTCTGCAAACTACCATCGGTCTGTTCAATTTTCAGGAAAAACCAACATGGGAACTATATGTAGATGGCAAACAGGTAACAGAGTTTCCATGTAACATTAAGTATGGTCAACGCATTACTATCAAAGATGGCGTTAGTTATGTCGGCATAATTCCAATTACCGCTACCGACCTGGGTCGTGATGTGGATGTGGAAATAGTTAATGATGGCAAAATGACCGAAATGCAGGGTGGGGGAAAAGCGCGGGAAGCTCTGCGGATTAATGCTTATATCATGAAATCTGCTACTCCATTGGATAAAACAACAGCAGATTGGGCCAAGATTGACCAGGCATACGGTGGTTTTGTTGTTGAAATGAGCGATGTAAATGAATATAAAAACTTCGCTGATTTTCAGAAATATATAACAGATGCAAAGCTGGATACCACCTGGGATGCGGCCGGCAAAGCTTTAAATCTCACCTATGCCAGTGGTAAAGATAAAATGGAATGCATATATAAACCGGAATATACCGGAGGTTCTACCGATAGGTGCTTCCCGGTTAGAAAAGTTAACGGACTATGGCCTTATTTGCCTGCCGGTATTAATCGCGACAGCACCTGTACCATTCAAGGTACAACCGGCAAACTGGAGAAAAATGGAGCAACCCTGACCACTGAAACAGGCAAAATGGGTTATCTATTGACCGATCCGAAAAGCGGCAGTTACATTGGCATAAACCCGTTCCCTGACGCCACTTTTATGACTATGTCTTTGCCTGAAGGAGTAACAATAGAAGGTGATGGTCGCTTCGGTATTACCCGCATCATAGTACAGCCGAAAAACAGTAAAATATCCATTGACTATGCTAACCGCGACAACCAGAATACCCGTGATATGGCAACAGCACTGATAGTATTCGGGTTAAAAACAGCACCCAAATCTGAAGTTAATGGCAAACCAGTTGTTGCTGTTGCAAAAATGATTAAAGATAAGCTCGCATATATTATACCGTTAACGCCATTGAGTACAGATGCTGTCAATACAGTGTCGGATAGATACCTGCGAACCAGTCAAATTATCTCCATGAAAGACAAACCAAATATTACTGAAACATTGATACAGGACTGGTATGTAGCAGGTCCTTTCTCCAACCTGGCACAAACGGGATTTGCAACCGCTTATGCTCCGGAAAAAGGCAATGTAGATTTGAAGGCTGTTTATAAAGGCATCGGTGATAAAAATATCAACTGGACACATATACTTGCAGCCGGCAAACCGGCAACAGGACCAGGAACAATAAACTTACTCAACCGGTTCGGTATAAATGAAAATGCCTGTGCATACGCATTTACAAAAGTCATATCTGACAAAGACCAAACCGTTACTTTATTCACTGGCAGTGATGACACAATAACAGTATGGGTGAATGGTGAAAAAGTACTTGCAAATGAAGCCTATCGCGCAGCAGTAATTGATAGTGACCGCGTAGATGTGAAACTTAAAAAAGGTGAGAACAGTATCCTGGTAAAAGTATGCCAGGGCGGCGGCGGCTGGGAATTTTTAATGCGTTTAGGAGATGAATATGGACTGCCAGTTAATGGTTTAACATACGGCATACCTGCACAATAATATTAAACTGGCAGTCGCTAAATTCTGTGGCTGCCAGTTTATACCGGTATTATCATTACATTACTTTCACTTTTGAAGAGAAACTTGCATAAATATGGTTGATTCCGACAGCCTCAGCAACGATTACTGAGGCTGTCGAAGTGATCATAACTGAAAACCATTTATATAAATTTTTGTAACTACATAACTTGTTTTAACTTCTTAAGAAAATAAAGAAACTATTATACACAAAAAAATCCCCCCAGCATAAATTGCTGGGGGGATTTTTTAATTTTAATTATTTCTTGTTAGCGATAGCTGTTGCTATGTGGCTGTCAATTTTGAATGACGGGCCCATGGTTGAGCTAACGGTAATCTTTCTGAAGTATCCACCTTTTGATGATGCTGGTTTTGCTTTAATCAATGCCTGCATCAGCGTGGTGAAGTTCTCTTCCAACTGTTCAGTAGTGAAGCTAACTTTACCGATTCCAACGTGGATGTTTGAACCTTTATCAACGCGGAAAGAGCATTTACCGCCCTTGAGTTCTTTAACTGTTTGAGCGATATTATCAGTAACTGTTCCGGCTTTAGGGTTTGGCATTTTCGGGCCTAATTTTCGGCCTAATTTACCAACAATTCCCATCATATCGCGGGTTGCTACCAGAATATCAAAATCTTTCCAGCCTTCGTCGATTTTTGCAACCAGGTCTTCAGCACCGACAACGTCTGCGCCGGCTGCGGTTGCTGCTTCTGCATTTTCACCACGGGTGAAAACTGCAATGCGAGGTGATTTTCCTGTACCATGTGGCAGTGAAACGCTACCGCGAACCATCTGGTCGCTCTGGCGTGGGTCAACACCCAGACGGATAGCGACTTCAACGCTTTCCGTAAATTTTGCGGTTGCAGCATCTTTAACAGCTTGCAGTGCTTCTTTCGGCTCAGCAACTTCTGGGATAACTACAGTCTTAACCGCATTGTTATATCTTTTACCATGTTTAGCCATTTGAATTCTCCCGTGGTCTGCGAGGTTTTT
Organism: Armatimonadota bacterium; assembly: GCA_044344305.1. GTDB lineage: Bacteria > Armatimonadota > Hebobacteria > CAIYQO01 > CAIYQO01 > JBAXQQ01. The sequence continues at coordinate 3,090 of JBIJDE010000121.1, read as the reverse complement.
TACCTCTCCCACAGACTATTAATTAGTCTTTTACAATGACGCCCATGCTGCGCGCCTGGCCTTCAATGATTTTCATTGCGGCATTAATATCATTCGCGTTCAAGTCGACCATTTTCATTTCTGCAACGGTTCGAATGTGTTCGCGAGTTACTTCTAATGGTTTATCTTTACCAGGATTTGACAGGCCTTTCGGTAATCCGGCAACTTTCAATAAACATTCTGAAGCAGGCGGTGTTTTAGTAATGTATGTATAGGTGCGATCTTCATAAATCGTCACTTCAACAGGAACAGTACTGCCAATTTGAGCAGCGGTGGCGGCATTATATGATTTGATGAATTCCATCATATTAATACCATGCGGAGCCAGTGCAGGTCCTACCGGTGGTGCTGAAGTAGCTTTTCCGGCTTTAAGCTGCAATTTGACTTTTGCAGTTACTTTCTTTGCCATTTAGATAACCTCCATCGGATAGTTTTAGCTATCCTCCCCCTAAAAGTTTATAGGTCCGGGGTTAAGAGACCTTTTCAATATCTGAAAACCCTAAAGTTACAGGTGTATCGCGTCCAAATAGTGATATTAATACACGAACCTGTTCTTTGGGAATATTGACTTCTTCGATAGTACCCTGAAAGTCCATAAATGGACCGGAATTGATGCGTACAACCTGGCCAATTGACCAGATTGATTTTGCAGGAATTTCTGGGCCTTCTTCTTGTTTCAGAATAGCATTAATTTCATCGGGCTTGAGCGGTACAGGCATTTTATCCGGACCGACAAAACCGGTAACACCCGGGGTGTTGCGAACCAGGAAACGAGTTTCGTCATCAAGCTCCATTTCCATAAAGATGTATCCCGGGAAAATTTTATGTTTCCGGGTCATCTTTTTGCCGCTGCGCGTACCAACTAATTCTTCTTCAGTCAGCACAAGAATACGATTAAATTTATATCCGATTCCTTGTGCAGCAGCGCGGCGTTCAATGCTCGATTGTACTTTATTTTCATGACCCGTAAAGGTATGTATGGCGTACCATTGCATTACTTGCTTCCTCAGTTACAAAGTTGCCTTATTTCGATGGCGTTTGCAGTAGAACTTTCATCACTTCCTGTGCAGCTAAATCGGTTAAGAACAGATAAAGTGCAACAGCAGCGATAGTGGCTATAATAACGAATGTCATTTTAGTCAATTCATTTTTTGTTGGCCAGTTGGTTCTTTTCATCTCCACTTTGACCTCGCGCGCAAATTTACTGAGACTATGTTCAGCTTTTACGTCGACATCTGGTGAAGATGCTGCATCCGTTTGTTCGGGTACTTCGGCAACAACAGCGGCCTCTTCATTTTCGGCAATTTCTTTTTCGTCTACCATATTCAGTCCCTCTTTCCCGCAAGTTGTTCGGGAACATTGACAGTCTGATTACTTGCCGGCTTTCGCATCGAGGCCAGTTTCGCGGTGATCGGTATGCACCTTACACTGCGGGCAATATTTTTTCATAACCATGCGTTCAGGGTCATTTTTTTTGTTTTTATAGGTCGTGTAATTTCTGGATTTGCATGTAGTACATGCCAACCAAAAACCACGATCTTTGGTACGGGACAAGCGTGCCACTGGTACCCTCCTCAAATGTTGACAGGGAAAGGAAGCGGGGATCCGCCACGCTTTCCCTGTCTGATAATTGTTTTATTAACAGATTAGGCGTAAATTTTTGTCACCACGCCAGCTCCTACGGTATGGCCGCCTTCGCGAATAGCGAAGCGCAACTGTTCTTCCATAGCAATCGGCTGGATGAGTTCAACTTTAAGCTCTACATTATCGCCAGGCATAACCATTTCGATTCCTTCTGGCAATTCGCAAACGCCGGTCACGTCTGTTGTGCGGAAATAGAATTGCGGGCGGTACCCTTTAAAGAATGGGGTATGACGGCCGCCTTCTTCCTTTGACAGAATGAGGACTTTGCAATCGAAAATTGTGTGAGGTTTGATTGAACCTGGTACAGAAATAACCTGTCCGCGTTCAATATCTTTGCGCTCAACACCACGTAATAACAGACCAACGTTGTCGCCAGCTTCTGCACGTTCCAATGATTTGCGGAACATTTCGATGTCGGTTACAACAGTCTTGCGTGGGGTATCTTTCAAACCTACGATTTCTACTTCCATACCGCGATTCAGCACGCCGCGTTCTACACGACCGGTTGGCACAGTGCCACGACCGGAAATGGTGAATACGTCTTCAACTGACATCAGGAAAGGAAGATCTACTGCACGAGCAGGTGTTGGAATGTATGAGTCTACAGCAGCCATCAGATCGACGATGCATTTGAATGCAGGATCGTCGATGTCGCGTGAACCAGCAGCGAAAGCTTCACTGGCTTTCAATGCTGAACCCATTACGATAGGAATATCGTCGCCGGGGAATTCATACTTGCTCAGTAGTTCGCGAAGTTCGAGCTCAACCAGTTCTAACAATTCAGGATCGTCAACCTGGTCGCACTTGTTCATGAATACTACCATACTCGGTACGTTTACCTGACGGGCTAACAGAATGTGCTCGCGAGTCTGTGGCATCGGACCATCAGCAGCTGATACTACAAGAATAGCACCGTCCATCTGAGCTGCGCCGGTAATCATGTTCTTGATATAGTCGGCGTGGCCCGGGCAGTCTACGTGTGCGTAGTGTCGGCTTGGTGTCTGATACTCTACGTGTGCGGTATTAATCGTGATTCCACGAGCTTTTTCTTCCGGAGCAGAGTCAATCTGATCATAACCCTTTACTTCGGAGTTTCCACCGATGCTCAACACCATAGTGATCGCAGCAGTTAAAGTCGTTTTACCATGGTCTACGTGACCGATGGTGCCGATGTTGATGTGAGGCTTATTGCGCTCAAATTTCGCTTTGCCCATCGTTGCTTCCCCTTATTGAAATTGGAAAAAATTTTTCGGCATAATAGCCGCTGGTTTGCATGGAGCCTCCAACCGGATTTGAACCGGTGACCTCGTCCTTACCAAGGACGCGCTCTACCGACTGAGCTATGGAGGCCAGTGTGGTGCCGGGAGAAGGATTTGAACCTCCGAAGGCGTACGCCGGCAGATTTAC
>JBIJDE010000571.1:0-3166 GCA_044344305.1 Armatimonadota bacterium | reverse complement strand
ATAATAGCCGGATTTGGTGTCATTCCCAAACCTGGTCTATCCGGCAGATGCACCAGACCATCGCCATCAACAGGAATTGATTCAAAAACCAGCCCGGCAGCCAATGGACTCGCTTCTACCGGGTATTCACATAACTGATGCGCTTCCATTCCGGCATATGGTTGTATTGACGCGCTGAGCGCAAGTGGGGTAGTAAAGGTATGATTGACATAGGTTACACCTTTCATACCGGCGTATTCAGCCACTTCACAGGCGGATGTAATGCCGCCGATTCGTCCGGCGTCAATCTGCACAAATCCTATTCCGCCATAATCGATAAGATGACGCGCCTGGTATGGATTATGTGCACCTTCGCCCCCCGCCAGTGGTACGCGACTTCGAGTGGCCAACGCGCCATAAGCATGCAATGCACCGCCGGCAAAAGGCTCTTCCAGCCAACCGGCATAACAACTTTCCAACGCCGGCAGGCGCGCGGCTGCCGTCTCAACATCGTCACCCCAGATGGTGCCGGCATCAACCAATAGCATTATATTCGGCCCTAATCCGGCACGGGCTGCTTCCACCTGGGCGGCATCATCTTCAACAGTGCCGGCGCCATAAGGACCCCAACCGAATTTTGCCGCGCGGTAACCACCGTTACACACGCTCATGGCCTTCACGTATGTTTCTTCCGGCGTGTCACCAAATAACTGTGAAGCGTAAGCCAGTTTAGGGTATGCGTTATCATATCCAAGCAAATGATATACCGGCTGGCCATAACGCTTTCCTAATAAATCCCAAAGAGCAATATCTATGCCGGAGAGGGTATGGTCAGACTGCAACAAGTCAAAACATAACTGGCGCACAGTTGTTGTGATACGGCGGATATCATCCGGCGTTTCAATAACCTGTCCCAACACGGCATCCCGCACCGGGCGGCATGCACTGTGTGACATGGGACAAACAAAACTGGCAATGGATACCAGCGGTGCCGCCTCGCACTCCCCCCATCCTTCATATTCACCCGCCCTGACCCGCACTAACAAGGCGTCCTGACTTCCATCACCGATAGCCTTTACCTCTGGCAATGCCAGGTAGAAAAAATCAACGGAATCAATTCGCATGGCAGCTTACCTCCACTAATTTCAGCAAAGTGGTAATTTCATCGAACAATACCGGGGATAATTTTGTTAATTCTTCCTGCTGTCGGTCAGAAAGCGGTTGACGGCCTGAACCCATATTGAAACCGCGCGCGGCAACGCCAGCACGGAAACCAGTGGGAAAGTCATGACTGAACATGCGCGCAATTAGCGGGAGTATTGAAAATTGCAAAGTTCTCGCGGTATCAATATCATCATTTTTACAGGCATTATAAATGCCAAGGACAGCCTCAGGCACAATACCACTGGTAGCTATCGCGCCGCCATCAGCACCCATAACCATTGCCGGCAGCAGAATTTCCTCAGTTCCGGTAAAACAGGCAAAATCCGGCCTTCGCCGGCGAATTACCTGCATCAACCCCAGAAACGCCGCCAGATCGCGACTGCTGTCTTTTATCCCGATTATATTGGGTTCATCCAACAGTGCAAAAATCGTATCTGCTGTTATTGCATTGGTAAAAGCAGGAATATTATATAACACCACCGGCAATGGGGACTTGCGCGCTATATCCTGAAAATAAGCAGTCAACGCTTCCTGACTATGGCGAAAATAATATGGCGGACACAGCGATACCGCCTTACATCCGAGTGCGGCATAAATATCACATGAAGCCAAACTCTCTGACAGTGTAGGTTCTGCCGCGCCGGCAAGTACGGGAATATTTCCGCAGGATTCCTCTACCGCAATAGCTGTTAACCGTCGGCGTTCTTCTAATGTGAAGCGCAGAAATTCGCCGGTGCTGCCATTTGCGTAAAGACCGTGTATCCCTTTTCCTGTCAGCCATCGCAGGTAACGGCGCAATTCTTTTTCATTTATATTTCCATTATCAGTGGTGGGAATTACAAATGGAGTAAAAATTCCATTCAATATACCATTCATGACTGCTCCTTAAAATGTTATTGTCAGACCGCCATCAACAGTAATTACCTGACCGGTGAGATATGACGAATCCGGTCCGATAAGAAATGAGGCAACCCCGGCGATCTCTTCAGGACGGCCGGGACGTTTCAGCGGTAAATGGTGGCCATCTATATAATTCGCGCGAAACCAGTCGCTTTCCAATTCATTTACACCATTTAATACGCTCATAGGTGTGTCAATAAAACCGGGGGCAATGGCATTCACTAAAATCTCACGTGGCGCCAATTCAAGTGCCAGCGCGCGGCAATATTGGTTCAGTGCCGCTTTTGCCATGGCGTAAGCACCTACCAGATTCTCAACCCGATCACCATGAATTGAGGTAACCATCACTATCCGCCCACCATTTGGCAACAACGGAACCAATGCGCGAACAAGGTATATCGCGGCATTTATCATATTATCCAACGGCCGTCGCCAAATATCCAATGGCGTGTTTATAATATCTGCGGTTTCACAAACACCGGCGCAATGGACAATGGCATCCAGACCGCCCCATTTATCTTTTATCAACACGGCAATATTCTCCGCTGTTGATGAATCAGTTATATCGCCCGGGCAGATAAGATGGTTCCCGGACGGCAGTTCTGTTATTAGCGTCTGCAGTTTATTTTCCCGGCGCGCGGTAACGCATACCTGCCAGCCATCATTAGCCAACCGTTTTGCTGTTGCCTCGCCAATGCCGGATGACGCACCGGTTATTAAAACACGTTTCATAATTATATTCCTTCAGTGTTGATATTCCCGACTGCAATGCGTACAGTGGTAGTTAATTCTTCGCCGGGTTGCAGAATAGTACATTGACCAAGTGCCGCCGCGTCATTCACCATTATTGGCATACTTGTACACGGTTCCAACACCGTTGTGTAATGACCATCAAACCCGCCAAATGACTGGAACAACCAGGCATATGGAAAAACCGCAGTATCAAAATAATAAGTGAAGTATAAGTTTCGGCTCTTACTGCGCACTCCCATCCGTCCTTCAGTTAAATCATAAAGGTACAGGAATTCGCACTGTCCGTTGGCTGATGGAATTATAGATTTATCATCTTCACCCGACATTGGCCACATAAATGGAGACATATCAGGGCAGGTGGTATAATCCG
>JBIJDE010000568.1:0-3186 GCA_044344305.1 Armatimonadota bacterium | reverse complement strand
CATCATTATCTTCATTAATTTCGGTTTTGCGTCAAAACGAATCAGTGTATATACCTGCTGTTAATGAATTGCCAGAATCATTGTCATTAGAACGTAATGTTTTAGAATCACACCATATTGTATCTACATTATTATTGCCAATTATATCAGGGAATACTTTTTATGGCTTTATATCTTTAGAATCAGTATATAACAAAAAAGAATGGTCGGATGATGACATGCGCCTGTTGCATATATTAGCGAGAAATATCGCTTTGATGATACAACGTATCGAACAAAAAGAGTTATTACGTGACGCAACTGATGCCGCGCATAAATTAGCTGAAGAAAAAGAACAGGCCAACCGGGCAAAAAGCGAATTCCTCGCTAATATGAGTCATGAAATACGAACACCGATGAATGCTATTCTTGGCTTTGCCCAGGTGCTGGAACGTGACCAGTCAATAACTCCCAAGCAAAATGAGCATGTGCAAACTATTATTCGCAGCGGCGGTCATTTATTAAGGCTGATTAATAATATATTGGATATGTCAAAAATTGAAGCTGGAAGAGTGCATCTGAATCCAACAGCATTTTCGCTATACGACTTTATTGACGACTTAGAGTTAATGTTCCGTTCGCGCACAGACGGAAAAATGCTGAAATTAGTCATGGACCGAGATGAAAATCTACCGCGTTTTGTGATGGCAGACGAAACAAAGTTACGCCAAGTATTAGTAAACCTGATCGGCAATGCGATTAAGTTCACAGAAATAGGTGGAGTTTCAGTCCGAATGCGTACAGAAAATATTGACGATGTATCCACCGAAAATAACAACATACTACGCCTGGTGGTTGAAGTTACAGATTCCGGGCCGGGAATACCGGAGATAGATTTAAAACGATTATTCATACCATTTCAACAGGCTGAAAGCGGGATGAAACTTGGCGGAACCGGTCTTGGGCTGGCAATTTGTCGAAAATTCGTTGAGATGATGGGTGGCAGTATAAAAGTATCAAGCGAAGTCGGCAAGGGAAGTAATTTTAGATTTACTGTCTTATTAGAGAAAGCTGAGGAAGTAGTAAAACCAGAAGATGTTATAACGCAACGTGTAACAGGTATGGCGCCGGGTACCGAACCTGTACGGGTGCTGGTTGTAGATGATATAGCTGAAAATAGAACGTTATTGCGTGAACTGCTGCAACCGATAGGGTTTGAAATTACTGAATGTGTAAATGGTTTAGAGGCTTTAAAAGCTTTTACAGAAAGTCATTACCACGCAGTATTAATGGATATGCGTATGCCAGTAATGGACGGTTACGAGGCTTGCAGAGAATTGAGGAAGTTGGAAGCTGGTAAAAAAACACTTGTGATTGCAGTAACAGCCAGTGCATTTGAAGATGATGAATTACGGGTAATGGCGTCCGGTGTGGATACATATGTTAGAAAACCATTCCGACCGAGTGAAATATATGAAGCATTAGGAAAGGGATTAAATCTAACATACAACTATGCTGATGATTTAGTTGAAGATAAAGAAGACAGCAGTGTAGACAATTGCAAACTGCCCTCGGATGTATTGCCAGCGACGCTGATTAAATCCATGTTGGATACTATCGCCGAGGGCGATATGGATAGACTTACAGCATTAATATCCTTTGCAGAAGCTATTGATGCTGATATAGCACAAGTATTACAAAAGTTAGCTGACCAGTTTGAATATGAAAAATTGGAACAGTGGCTAAATAAAGGAATCGAATAGAATGACAACCTGTATTTATGAAGAGCCAATGACAATAATGGCAGTAGATGATACCCCGGGGAACCTTACTTTACTTAGAGAAATGTTTAAGGATTCTGGCAATCGATTGTTGATATTTCCAAATGCGAAAATGGCACTGAAAGCGGCCGAAAATAACCCACCCAGCTTATTTTTGTTGGATATTAATATGCCTGAGATGAATGGCTTTGAATTGTGCAAGCAGATAAAAGCAAATAAAGAGATGGAAGATATCCCGGTAATATTCATTAGCGCGTTAAATGATGCCATAGACAAAGTGAAAGCTTTCTCGGTGGGCGGGGTGGATTTTGTTACAAAACCGTTCCATTTTGAGGAAGTACGCGCCCGGGTGGCCACTCATTTGCGTTTGCGAAAGTTGCAAATAGATATGAAACTGCAAAACATGAACTTAGCGGCACTGGTTAAAGAACAAGTACGTGAAATATCGGACTCGCAACTGGCAACTATCATTGCATTGTCAAAACTTGCAGAGTCTCGGGATGATGATACCGGCGGTCATATTGAAAGAACACAGGCTATTTATAAAGCTCTGGCAGATATATTGCGGATAAAACATGGTGATGACATAACCGATAACCTGATTGCTGATATCAGCTTAGCCTCGCCGTTGCATGATATTGGCAAGGTGGGTATTGAAGACAGTATTTTATTAAAACCGGCCGCCCTGACAAACGAAGAGTTTGAACTAATGAAACAGCATACCGTAATCGGGGCCACTACATTGGAAATTGTACACGAGAAATATCCGATGAATCTGTTTTTAAAAACAGGAATTGCTATTGCCAGATGGCACCATGAAAAATGGGACGGATCCGGTTACCCAGATAAATTAAAAGGCGAGGACATACCATTATGTGCACGCATAATGGCTGTTGCTGATGTTTATGACGCGCTACGGTCAAAACGTCCGTATAAACCACCTTTTACTCATGAAAAGAGCGTAGGCATTATTTTAGATGGCTCAGGTCGGCATTTTGACCCTGATGTGGTTGATGCGTTTAAGGAAGTTGAACAACAATTCGCAGAATTATTGTATTAACGTTAACAATATCATAAAACATTATCAGGATAATTTGCGTGTTTACCTGACCCAAATAAATCGGATAAAGATGGTTAGTTACTTTAGAAAACATTAAACACGCAGCCAAAAGGGAGGAAAGTTGTACTCATCTTCCCCGCTGAACTGTGATAGGAAGCGTAACAGCGACAGTTTTATTTTGCATGGTGTGGTGTGGTGATTTGCTAACCTTGAGTTGTCGTTTTAACCGGTTTGTCTTTATTATACATACGCTGTCGGGGAAGTTGGGTACAACTTCCCTTGTATGTTGTAGTCGTCTGCTTTATTCGATAGATTATAGCAGACGAGACGCCCGGACCGTTGCATGTGGAAACTGAAACTTCCCTA
>JBIJDE010000567.1:0-3192 GCA_044344305.1 Armatimonadota bacterium | reverse complement strand
ACTTATGCTTGTGAGACAATATTAGAAGTTGGTCAGCATTATTTATATACAAAAATTACTACAATAAATGGAACTATTTTATATTCAAAAGATGTAAATCCTAACGGAACTCAAGTTTTTGATGATACAATAGATTTTAATAAATGTTTAAGTATAAATGTAAGGCCAGCTGAAGTAGGTGTAAGTGTTGTTGGATTGGAAAATAATAAGATTCGTTATGTAGGAACAAATAATAATCTTATTTCTCCATTTTATTTTTTTGTTACTGGTTACACTGAAGATCCTAATATAATAAATTCGATTACAGTAAAAATTGATGGTGTAATAGTTGATGGAATTAATAAATTTAAGATAAAAGATAATTGTTATCGATTTTATATATCAAAAGGAAATGTTGGTATACATAAAATAGTTTGTACAGTTACGGATAATATGGCAGGTTTAGAAGAGTTAAGTTTTGATATAAATTTTGTTGATCCAACGCCGTCATTGCAGTGGTTTGCTCCCGACAATATAACAACACCATCATCAAAAGAAGTCTACATTGCAGCAGGTATTGATACAAGTTCAAAATTGCCAGATATAGAAGAAGCAACTTTTGTATTTGATAATGACATTATTAACACTTATAAGTTAACTAGACAGTATTATCAATATAAAGAAATCACTAGTAATTATTTCTCAATGTTAAAAAAGTTCACTCCCGGTACGCATAAAGTACAAGTTAAAGTGAATTTTATGGGTAAACAATATGACACAGTAGACGGAGGATCAAAGGAATTTGTAGTAGGAAATAAACCTGGGATTACAACAGTTATTGTTAATGGTATTTTTAATGGACAAAATATATTGCCACTTGAAAATGGTGAACATTCTGTATTAAATTTAGAAGATGATCAAATAAGTGGAACATTAAGGATAAAAGCTTTTATTGATGATAATGATTCAAATAATAACGGTATGGATTATAACCATATTAAAACTGTGACTCTGGTAATTCACAAATCAAACGGGGAAATAATATCAAAGGGTACAGCTACTAAAGTAGCTAATTCGTTTATTATTGAGCTTACTAATATTACAGCTGGAACTTATGAATATGGTTTGATAGCAACTGATATATTCGGTATCACTGGTGATGAGAAAAGGGTACAAGTTGAGATTAATAATCTTGCATATACATCATTATCTGTAACTAATAGACCAAAATATGATAATTTTACACAATATGAACCTGTAATGTTTAAAGTTTCTGCTAAAATACCTTCAAGTCAAAATTCATTAATAAATAAAATTGAATTACATAACAAACAATCAACTGATACAAATTTTGTGGTTTGTGGTGATCCAAGGGTGTATCCAGAAAGTGAAAAAAAGGTATCAACAGTTGAGACTTTCAATTGGACACCATTGATTAGTGATACATCATTTTATTTTAAAGGAGTATCAAATATAACTGTTGGAACAACAATTACTAATAAGCCTAATGGTTCAAATATAGAAAAAATAATAATTAAATATCCAACACCTACTGCAGTACTATCTCTTGAAGAGCCACTTTCCTATAAGAATTTTAATGTTTCCCCTAATAGACCTATAGGGTTGTTGTTAAATTCTAGTGCAAAAGATGGTATTATTGAATGTAATGTATATAGCAAACATTATCGTGTAGGTGTTGCAAATCCAACAGCAAAAAGATGTCAATCAAAAAATATTATTACTTCTAATTATTTCAGTTTGATAGCATTATATACTGATATATCACAAAATGGCGATACTTATATAGAATATTACGCAGAAGTAAAATCGTCAAATAATATAGTAACGAAATCTGATAGTGTTTGGGTTGAAGTTACTCAAACTCCGTCAGCAAATGATAAGAATGCAACTGATTTAGAAAATTTCTGTAAAGCTATGCGACCTGATGAAATAGAAATAAATATTGCATTTCCTGTTGTATCAGATAATCCTTTGAATCCAAATACTCTTAATAATAATCATTCATGGATTTTAAACAATACATATAATAGATATGACTATAATTTTGGCGTTAGATTAACAAAACTGATTGATTTAACTCCAGATCCTAAAATTGGATCCATTGACATAACGGGTAAAGTATATTATTATTGTGATGCACCTTTTCTAAATAAAGAAGCTATTAGAAATTTTATTACTACTAAAGCTTACAATGGTAATGTGGGAACAAATTTTTCAGCAGGAGTATATCGTGCATCATTTAAATATAATTACGAAAAAGGAGTATGGGTATTAGGCATAGGTTTAGGATTATGCATACCACCTAAGCCACCCTCAATAGATTTTGAAATTGATTATGCAGAAATTCAAGTAAATACCTAATGAGCAATTTTATAATAAAAGAGCTAATGATGTTAAAGAACAATTTTATATTTTATATTTTTATCATGATTTTTGTGCAAGTTTTTGCGCAAGATAATATACGTCTTACTACTGAAAGCAAAGAGATAGCTGTTATTGAAAGTACTAATGACAGTAAAATACTCATAGATTATACCCTGGTAGATTTGGCATATATTGTTACACAGCCAAATGGCAAAGTTAGCGTATATTATCATAATAATTTAATAGTTGAATGTGACAAAGTTAAAGAAAAGAGTTTTCATTTTAACAAAATAAGTACAGTATTGATGTTTATTGCATGTAAAGATGGTAAAGAATATATGTATGCAAATGAAAAAAGTGGTCCGGCATTTGATGAAATTATAGCTCAACTGATGTCTTATATTGCACGCAAAGATAATCAATGGTATGTTATCAAAACACAATTTTTACCTTTTGAAGAGTATATTTCACCAGCATATAATAAGGTTAAATTTGATAGCATCAGATTATCCAGTTGGATGTATCAGAATATTTATACTGTGATGATTGATAATAAATGGTGTGTAGTATCAGCAGGAAAACCGGGTATAGGATATGATGATGTAAAGACGCCAGTAATTTCTGACGATGGAAATCTTTATGCATTTTCCGCAAAAACCGGAGACAAATGGAAACTTGTTGTATGTGAAAATGGAAATAAGAAGTTTTCGTTAAAAATGAGTGATATTAAATATGATGATATCGAAAATATTTCAATATCACCGGATAATACGAAAATAGTTTTTGCAGGTAAAGGAAATGATAAATATAGGTTGATGGTATTTTCAA
>JBIJDE010000119.1:0-11349 GCA_044344305.1 Armatimonadota bacterium | reverse complement strand
CAGCCAATTTTTCAATTATAATTCAAAAATACCCGGTAAAGGTAGGGGAGTTGTCCCCAACTCCCGCGAAAGTGTCTTTTTTTAAAAGACGAACCGGATATAACGACAAAATAAAGTGAAAAATCACAACACCACGCAAAAAGTTCTGTCGCTATTAAGCATGCTTACATCATTATTCCGGTTCATCGCGGGAATTGGGGACAATTCCCCTCCCTCGTAAGCCAACATTTAAATTAATCAGATCTGGTTGCTAACTAATTACAGTGTTACGATTTTATAAATAGTAGCACTCTAAATATTGGGTGTCAATAGAAATTAAGGGAAAATTAAAAAATATTTCCCTATATATAATAATACATGGGGAAATATTAAAAAAGTCATCGTCTTAAGCTATATTTTTACTGTTAAAATCCACCCATTTGTGGCGGTTGCTGATTCTGTTGACCATTACCATTATTTCCGTCCCGGTTACCACCCATCTGGTTAGCGGATTGGATTATCTGCAATTCTTTTGCCAAGGTTAGGTGATAGTTGCTATTGGACTGTTTGTTTCAACCAGCATATTGGCAGCATAATTAAGACGTCGTTGAACGAGATAAATAGGATCATCATCATGGCTTCGCTACTCGGTGTCAATCACTGATTTACTCTCAAAAACAATAATTAACAATCTAAAATTTAGAATAAATATAGGTTTCGTAAAAGTCTGTTCAACCTGTAATTTTTAATTATTAATAAACCTTGCTTTCAGACAATATAAATCAGATAATATCAGCGTGAAGATTAACAAGATAACCTGCAAATCAGCATTAACCGGCGGAAAGGGACATTTTACCATGAACCCTTACACCGGATGCTCACACGGTTGTGTTTATTGCTACGCCACTTACATGTTGAAATACCGGGATACCCAGGAGCCTTGGGGGACATGGGTAGATGTGAAGACCAACCTGATAGAAGTTTTATATCAGCAGTTGAAAACAACTAAACCAATGGAAATTTTCATCTCTACCGCCTGCGATTCTTTTCAGCCAGTCGAAGAAAAATACGGTCTGACAGGTGCTGCACTTCATATTCTTGCAGAAGCATCCCGAAAAAATCCAAACTTGTCAGTATATATTCTCACAAAATCAGATTATATAATCAGGTACACCGAAATTCTGAAATCATTTCGTCCCGGCGCATTTAATATGTCATTTTCGTTCAGCACCTTCAGTGATGATGTTGCAAAAATTCTGGAACCGAATGCTCCCAAACCATCAATGCGTTTGAATGCGGCAGTACAACTTACAGATTCTGGCATCTCTACCGGAGTTATGTTAAGCCCATTAATGCCATATTTCACCGAAATAGAATTTGGTGATATTATGAAAAAAACACGCGAACTTGGCTTGCGTATCAATAGCATCGCACATTTGAATTATATGTCAAGTCACGTAGGTGTGAATGTAAGACCGGTATATATAAAGGCAGGAAAAGATGCCGTTGACCGTCTAAATTATGCTATAAGTAATCCTGAGCAATACAGAAAGGAAGTTGATGAGCAATTGAAAGTTTATGGACTACTTCGCTAAGCAAAGATTGCAATGCATGTTACCGAGGTTGTGACGTCACGTTAATTCAATTTAACGATAGCTGTTTAATTATCCAAACTTCCAGGCTGCGGTTTTACCGGGTCAATTTTCACAACAACATCTTTAATTTCAAATATTCCTTCTGCAACAGTATGTAAACCGCTGGAACGCGGGGCAAGAGAAAAAGTCAGGTATTGAGTGGGATGCGTGGCAGTACGAACAACTGTGTATGGTGTCCATTCTGGGGTTAGGGCAACGTGCTGCCACGGTTCACTACTTCCCCAACGGCGAAGAACGCTAAGATATTGAGCACCGCCAAGTGTTCGCGCCTGAAAGCTAACGGTGAATGGTGTACCAACAGGGATTTCACAGATCAGCGTGGCAATTGCACCCGCATGTTGTGTCCATGCCCCTTTGGGATATGGGCCAGGCATATTCACGTGCAGTATGCCACCACGCAGTTTTTTCACCATGCCATGTACCGACACCCAGGTGAATACTCCCTTGTCATCCACGACAGGGCCTTGCCCTTCCCAACTAACAATACGTACAGCACCATCAGGACCAATAGCCGGTTTGTCCGACTTGCCATGACCAAATATCAATATACCCAGAACAAAGACAGTCAGTACAATAATACCGCCATCGAATAGTTTAATGCTTGTCATATTTTACCAACTTTCAGCATTGGAGAAGACACCGTCCAGGCTTTGCCACTTGGTGTCAGTCCCAGATAATAAAATTTGCGAAATATTTTGTTGTTAAATCTCGTTTTATGGGTTACGGTAACCGCAACCATCCCCAACGTTTGGGGTGAATGCGCGATTCGGTGGGTACGTCGTTGTTGACACCGAGTTCGTTACTGTCATCTGCCCACATTGCACGGGTCAATACTGATACGCCACCTTGGTCAGAGAATAAAGTGCCGAAATCGGTACGCAGGATGCGACCGTTTTCCATAGCACCCAGTCCAAGTTCTGTCGCATCAAGACGTAACTCGACGGCATAACCGGTGGTGGTACGCAGCAATGCTGCTGTAACCTTTTTCAATGGCGTCACATGGTCATACACTTCTTTACCAGTTGGACTGGTGAATGTGCCGGATATCTTGTCAGCGCGGTCTGATTTCGGTTCATACAACATTACCAGCGGTGTTTCAACGCCTTTGGCATCTTTTACCCAGGCAATCAACAGGCGTTTGTCACCAGTAACAGGTGAGTCGTCTTTTCTTTCTGCGTCAACCGCAGCGGATGATATTCCAACTTCCAGGCAATCACCGGTTTTAAAGAGCAGGTTCGGGTTGCCGCCGGCATTTCGCATAGGCGAGTCGTCGGTGATATCAAAAGCTATATTAATGACATTCGGTTCCGAGTTGCGCCATGCCACGGCGGCGCGTCCCTGGCGTTTGTCGTCATAACGGAATGCTGCCCATTCCGCATCTTTCCATTCATCAAGTTTGCCGTCGATGGTTATCGCCAGCGGAGCGGTTTCCATGGTTTTCTTTGCGGTTGCTGGCAAGCCTTTCTCTACTTTGGCGGCAGACTGTGCCTGTTCGGCTTCAGATGGCGACATTTTTATTTTAAAGTCGTCAAAGCGCACATCATTTAACCCGGAAACTTCCCACACTCTTATTCCGGCGTCCCCGCCACAATACAAGTATTTCTTTGTTTTAGGCACATACACTGCCTGACCGTTAAAGTTTTCGGTGTAGACAGTGAACTCGTTCATTCCTACATCTGCCCGCAAATCTGGCGTGAGCGATGTAATATATAAACCGGTAGCAGCATCCAGTACATGGTACTGGTTATAGTAAGAACCCACTGTAATATATTTTCCGAAAAATCCGGTGAACTTGATGGCACCGTGAATCTCGCCAGATTTGCTGATGGTGGTGTTGCGACTTGCCGGGTGGCTAACTACGATGTTGCGATATTCCCACAATATATCACCGTTTGCAGTAAATTTTACCAACCGATGTCCTTTATCCAGCACTGTTTCACCGCGTTTAATTACCTTATCGCCATTATTTATCAGCATATAAATAGAGCCAGCATTATCCACCGTCACATCTTCTATTACCGCTCCATACGGAGTTCCAAAAGGATACAATTTTGCTCCTGGATAATCTTTCAGTCTTTCCTGTTGACCGACAAAAATCATTTGTTGATGAGCAAAGGTATAACGCGGTGCGCCGGCGGCGTCAAAGCCTTCGAATGGCACGCGTAAAAGATATTGATATGTTCCACTGCCAATATAAAGGTCGAGATTAGGCGCAACAGCCAGCAACCTTGGCGGCCATAATCCACCCCAATTTGTAGGCATCACTTCTTCTTCACCAGGCTCAATAATACCATTACGGTTGCGGTCAACATTCAATGTGGCGTAACAGGTACCCCAGTTATAATCTTTACGGCAATTGCGCTTACCGAAGGTGACCAGCGGAACAAAACGGTCATTGACCATTTCTGTAATACCTTGAATATGAGCAAATGAACCACTGCCAGTGATGAAAGCGCGTCCAGCAACATGAACAATAACACGACCGCCACATTCGCCAGTTACACCTGCCACCTCGCCGCGTCCAGTTGCATAGTTTAATGAAAATTTAGCACTATCAACATACAGGTGATCCGGGTCGTCAGCATCCATAACACTTTGTGGTGAATATGGCGCAGGACCGATGAAATCACGAACAAATTTTCCATCTACTGTCCAAACACTGGTGCGCCTCGGGTCGATAACACCTTCTGTAACCCATAAATTGCCATCCGGGCTAATCGCCAATCCCTGCGGATTGCGCATGGCATCTTTGTCCCATGGACCAGGGGTAACCAGACCGCCGCGTTTGCCGATGCCATTTAACAGTTTTCCTTTAGAGTCAAAACGTATAACCCGGTTTTCTGTGCCGCGAAGACCAAGGAATATATCGCCGTTGGGGGCAATTGCAAGCTGATTGGGACTTGGCAAAATAGCCTGGGTCATCCACCAGTTAGAATTAACAATAGTCTGACGCGCACTGCCGTCGGAATTCATGCGAATAACTTCCCAGGCTGTCGCAACATATAATTTGTTTGTAGTTTTATCCCACGCCAATCCACGAGGACCATCAAACTTATCAATTATTCGCAATTGTTTGCCGGATTTCTTTTCAATACAGTAAATCAAACCACTTTTAGGCGCAGATATGAATATCGTATCCGCATTTACTGCTATGCCAGCGTACTCATCATCTTTGGACCCCCGGCCGGTTTTGTCAGGGTCGCACATCAGCATCGACGAAGAACCAGTGTCGCCAATTGGTGATAAGTAACCATTTTGGCAATCAAGTTTGTATATACCGGCTTTTGTATTCGGTCGCCATTCCGGCATGTACCAACCACCGCCGGACAATACATAAACATCTGTACCGTCGGTTGCCATGGCGCGTATTGTCATGCTGATATCCAGACTGCCGGCGTTACCCCATATTTTTTGACCGGAGGGGGTGAGGCCGATGATGGTTTTACTCGCCTCGCCACATTCGTGTGCGAGGAACATATTTGTACCATTACTGCATACTGCGACTGGAACGCCGTAGTCGCCAGCCCATGAACCGGTGCCGTCATTGCTGTTATATGGCGGATTACCGGGATTATCAACGGTAACTGCCAGTTTTACACCGATACCGCCGGAATAGCACCAGCGTATCCGGTATTCTCCAGCAGGTACTGGTTTCCCGTCGTTATCCAGCCCATTCCACATTTCTTTGTTGCGTCCGGTGTTGCGTTCGGCATTCCCCAATAACCAGCGCACTGTATGCCCCTTAGCATCTTCAACTTGCATGCTTACGCGTTTCTTCCCTTTGCCGGGGATGGTATAGTTTAACGGAATGAAACCGGTATCCGCACGAAGTGGTGCTTCTTTTGCTTTTACAGTACCGGGTGGAAGATTGCCAGTTTTCTCCAATGTGAGCTTGCCCCAACTGCCGGCATCCTGATAAACAAAGCCGCTGCTGTCAGGATTGCGTATATCTGAAAGGTCTGCCTTGTCGGTACGACCGAGTTCATCACCCCATAATGCCTGCCATGTACAGGCCATGGTATCGCCAGCCTTGGGTGGATTATCTCCGGCATTTAGCAAACTCCATGAAATTGCCCATTCCATGGTATACGACCGGCCATCTGCGCCTTTTTTATAAACAGCCTTATAGCCAATTGGATTTACTTTTGTATTGTGATAATTCATGCCATATTGTATTTGCAGACAAGGTTGCTGGCGGGCGGTGTAATACCACATTGTCAGGTGGACGATGCGGTCGTTTTTCATTTCTTCACCCTGGTAAGGAATTCTTACTTGCCAGCCAAGTTTCGGGTCAAGACAGAATCGCGCCTGCAAGCAATCACCGCGCCATGCTGACACCGCGTCAGTCTCTGGACTGTTGTTATTTACCATTGGGGTAGAGTCGGTAACCACCTGGCTGATATAAAGGTTTTGTGCATCATACATCATGTAGCCGCGGTAGTTAAAAACATCTTTCTGCTCTTCGTAACGATAAGTATAAAACTCCCCGCTGCGATCCCAGTCGGAAAGGTTGCCATCAATAACGACACCACCAGCCGGGGCAGGAACTGCCGGCACCGCAGTATAACGTCCGACATTAACGTTGCCGCCAGCAAAGGCAGTGAGTAGTAAAGATAATAATAGCAACCAACAAATAAGGTAACGCATCTATTTCTCCTTTAAGACATCTCAGGGATAATACTATGTATTCCGGTTTACATAAATTGTACCATTATATTTATATGGTTTCAATAGGTGATGAATTATATAAATACAAAGAACGCAAAAAATGTAATTTATTCTTAGCGTTCCTTGTTGATTATTTTCAAAAAATTATCAATTATCAATTAACCCTACACCGCATATTTCTCTATAACCTGTCCAATCTTTTCTTCATCTTCTTTCCCACCGCCGCCGATAATTATGATGCCTTTGGCGCTGCCGAGTTGGTCAGCGATGATATCGAGAGCATCCCAGCCATATTGGGATTGGGATGAATATATTTGGATTAGTTTGCCGGCGGCGCGTATTTTTTTGTAAACTTCCGGCCAATGGGTGATGTCCGGGCTACCATCACCGGGAACCCATTGGATGCCTTTCAACTCTGGGATACTCAGCAGGTAGTCAAGATGCGGTAATTGCCCGGGGCCATCGAGATGATAGAACGGGTTAGTAAGTTTACGGCAACTTGCCGCCAATTCCGGCAGGACGAAATCTTTGAACTGATCAGGGCCAATCATGTAACAGAAGTCACACTGCAACATATAGTATGGCTCTTCGGAGAATATTGAACACCAGGCGGTATATCCGGGATTCATATTAGCAACGTTGGCGAGTTCCTCGAAACAATGCCACCATGCGTCATGCCCTTCCCAGGCAAGTCGGGTCACTTCATCCGGGCAGTCATACAGATCCATCAGCAGTTTTTCGCTGGGACGGAAGGTAGAAGCGATATCCAGATTACCGCCCAGGTCGGTCATGTCTAACTGCACCATTCCCTGAAATCGTTCCTGGGCTGCGCGGTACAAATCTACTGTACGCTGCCACCAGGGTGAGGAAGGATCAAATTTTAAAAATATCTCTTCTGCAGGCAGGATAGATTGCGGGTGAAACCAGGTTGTACCGGCATATTCGCTGTTATCAACTAAAGCACCCATATAGGCGGCAAGTACACCAGGGCCAAAATACGGGTTGCAATGCGGAAAGCTATCACCGAGGAAAAATGTCCCTTCAAGATTGTACTCATACCAATCGACAATTTGCTCCGCCGGCACTGAAAAATCATAAAAGCTGTTGAAATGATAATAAGGAATAGTCGGTTTTTCACGTTGCGGTATACGACCGGACATAGTAGCCTGAATAAGAGGCCGTTCCAACTCACCAGCCCACCACTGGCGGTAGTTATCTTTAACTGCGTCCCACCGTTGGGTGGTAAAATCTATGCTCATATTTGTTTCCTTTATTTTGACATGATTAACATGATTGACATGATTAAATTTTATCCTGCCTATCCTGCCCATCCATTTTAATTGTAAAATTTTTTTTATTAATGGTTATCACTAACTACTAATTTTTAACCACTAACCCCTGATAATAAAATCTACCAGTTCCTGGCATTCAAACCAGCCTGGCCACATATTATGACCTTGACCTGCGATAACGTTCAATATCATTTCTCCACCAGCTTTCTTATACCTTTTTGCTAATTCGCCGGAGTTATCTTCAATCGGCACCACGGTATCGCAATCACCGTGAATATGATAGATGGGGACGCCTGCCGCAGCAAGAGAATCAATGCGGTCAATTGGATTATGCTGGTTAATTTTTTCACACAGTTCATCTTCAGTCATTTCGTAAGAATTGCAGGCATTTTTTATGCCCGGGTAACTGTTAAGATTGCACACCGGGTAGATTCCCGCAATACAGGCAACTGAATCGGGGTGTTCAACTGCCCAGTTATATAACATCAACCCGCCGCGACTTCTCGCCAATAAACAAGGCTTCTTTGATAACCCGCGATTAACAAGTTCATTATACAAAGCAGAAAACAGTTTTCGTCCTTTTGGTGACCCAAATGACTCGCCGACGTCTATCCCGGCGACGGCAATGCCAGCATCAATAAATTGCTGAAACATCCATTTTTCTTCCATACCCGGTAAACCTGGCAACGTTGGGGCGTACCACACCCATGGTGTATCATTACCGACATTTTGTACAGGCATGATAAGAAAAGCTGTGCAGCCTTCTACATCGAAAACTTCACCAGTTATAGGCAATTCTTTAATATTCATAACGGTGCGGTATCGTATCATTTGAATACCTTATCGTCAATAAAATAAACGATGTTTTCAGCAGACTTTTTTATTTTCACATCGATTAATAGGATTGAAAAGATAAATTTTCATTGACATTATAAATTGTAATCTGTAAAATAGCTGTTAAACCGAATGAATTGTTTATTCGAATTTTTGGAGGTTGAATATTATGTTTTCTCGTAGTAACTCAAAGGGTTTCACCCTTATTGAACTGTTAGTCGTGATTGCCATTATTGCAATTTTGGCTGCTATTCTATTCCCGGTATTCGCCCGGGCGCGTGAAAAAGCGCGTGCTACTACCTGTACCAGCAACCAGCGACAGATTGCAGCTTTAGTAACCATGTATGCGCAAGACCACGAAGAGTCTTTACCGTCATCAGCAACCATCTGGTCAGATATCAAGGCTGACCCCGGAGTATTGATTTGTCCAACAAAAGGCAAAAATACTACTAATGGTTACGGATACATCGCCGCAATGGATAGTAAATCAATTGGCGATATTCCCGACGCATCGGCGCAGCCAATTACTGTTGACGCTGCACAGATATCAGTTGATACCTGGACATTAAAACCTGTACCAAATATCGCATACTGGACCTGCGATTATGATTATCGTCATTCCGGCAAATTAATAGCCAGTTATGCCGATGGCCACGTTGGTACATCAAGCAAACTTCTTGGTGCGTTTCCAGAACGATTGAAACCAATTTATTCAGAGAACTTTGAGACAGGAAATACTTATGCAAATAGTACTACAATTACAGTAGGGTCGAATAAATTGTGTCAGGTTTCCTCTAAAGCAGCAGAAAACACTGTAGGATTCGGCAACGCTGCCCTGACTAACCGAATGAGCGCAATCTGGGCAATGCCTGTTGGAAGCGATAAAGTACAGTTCGAAATAACTTTAGATGTTCGTCGCGCCGTTGCCACTACTCCGCAAGGTTCCTACCCCAATGTCTACTACTGGTGCAACTACCGTATTAACAACGCAAACGCTTGGACAAATTATCCATCCGGTTTGTGGACCATTAATGCTAATCCACTCTATACCGGTTCATTGGCATCAGGAAATTTTGCAACATTTAATAAAAAGACCTTCTCTGATATGCGTTATACCATTACCCCTGGTGGTTATGTTGCTGATGCTGGAACCTCGTATAAATTTAACTTTGACGTTAAAAACTACAATTCAGTTGACTTTGAAACAGCCTATGTTGATAACATCGTAATTGCTGAAGTTTTACCGGGATAATAATTCAGTGTGAAGTTTTCAGTTTTCAGTTTTCAGTTTTCAGACATAAATAACATTATTTCAGGTCACTTCAATTTTCGAGGTGACCTGAAATTTTTAATATCTTGAATATCTAATCCTAATGAATTTAAAAAGGTAATCGGTGTCGCTGCGCTGCAGCTTAAGATTGTTTTCCATGTTTTTTTACTATTGATATGTCGCCGCGCTGCGGCTGGAAATAATGTCACATAATAATGCTGTTCTATCCAACAAACCAGCCGCTGCGCGGCGACATATAAATAGTAATGCATTATATATGAGAAATTAAAGCTGCAGAGCAGCGACATATAAAAGGTTATATCTACATGAAATCATTTTTATATTTGGATTTGATTGCTAATTGACTATTCTTCCTTAATTATAGATTCGAAAACAGAAAACCTTTTCCTCTTTTCCACTAATCAAAAAAAATCCTAAAAATCGATGTAAAATCAAATAATATGGGTATACTCTTTCAAAACGATTACTTTATCGATAGTTCGAAGGAGAAATACCTATGAAGATTAATCTTCAAAAAAAGTTAGTCACCCTGACTCCGGATACCCCGGAAGAGCGTGTTATGTTGCAAGCGGTTTGGCGATTGTTGATAGATTGCAATGGCCAGGCTCGTTCACTTGCCCCAATTGGAGAGTTTTCACCAGCAAAACATCATCCTGCCCAATTTGCTATTGAAGGTGAGGGTGCAGAAAATCTGCCTACTATACCAAATGTAGTTGTGGATTTTGAATGCAAAGTATATTGCGACATCTGCAATCGAATTCAAGATGTAAAAAAAGGCGAATCCATCCCGCCATGCTGTGGCAAGTTAATGGAATTTATGGACTAAGAAGAAGAGAAAAATTTGGAAGAGAGAAGAGAGAAAATGCCTCCCTCGGCGAGGGAGGTGTCACCGCAGTGACGGAGGGAGAATTATCGTGGCGTTACCGTCCCGGTGACGCTAACTGCACAAGATAATGCTAAACATTGAAATTATCTCCGGTTCTTCCTTTTTCCGAGCGAGACGCTCTGACCACCTCTCGAAAGAAGAGTAAAATTTGTAAATAATTAACAATTGAGAATTGAGAATAGAACAATTTAGAAAATTACATTGAAAAATAATATCCAATCCCTCCGTGAATCTCTGTGTCTCCTCAGTGTATCTCTGTGTAATATTAAAAATTAATAAGGGGTTTGCAATAATGAATCAGTCAGTTGCGGTTTATAACGATTGGGTGGCGCGCAGGCGCAGTGACAAGATGTGGGTAGAGGATGACCCGTCGCCGATGGGGATTGATGTGCGCGATCCGCGATTTTCCTGGGTGGTTTCGCTACGTGGCCGCAATCGTTGGCAATCAGCATACCGGTTGTTAGTTGCCACCTCGCCAGAATTATTACGAATTGGCAAAGCTGATATGTGGGACACCGGTGTGGTCGAGTCAAAAACATCTATTCAGGTTCCATACACCGGCAAACCGCTTATTAGCAATTGCACTTATTATTGGAAAGTGCGGGTATGTGACGAATCCGGAAAGTGGGGACGCTGGAGCCAGATTGCTACTTTCGGAACGGCATTGTTTGATGAGTCTGATTGGCAGGCGCAATGGATTGGTCGCGGCGACCCGGATGAAGTCGTGCCCGATGTCAGCAAATA
>JBIJDE010000117.1:0-11364 GCA_044344305.1 Armatimonadota bacterium | reverse complement strand
CTCCGTCACTGCGGTGACACCTCCCTCGCGGATGGAGGCATTTGGGGAAATAATTTTTAATTTTGCTTTTTAATTTTTAATTCACCAGCCCCCATCTCTTCACAGTTACCCCTTCAATTAGGTATTATTAGTTCATGAAGGCATTAAAGCATCTATTTGAGAATAATCGCGACTGGGCGGAGAAGATTACGGAAATTGATCCGACTTTCTTTGAACGGCTGGCGCATCAACAATCGCCGGAATACCTGTGGATTGGATGTTCTGATAGTCGTGTGCCGGCGAATGAAATCATCGGCTTGCTCCCCGGCGAGTTATTTGTACATCGCAATGTGGCAAATCTGGTTATTCATACTGATATGAATTGCTTGTCAGTGATGCAATACGCCGTGGAAATTTTAAAGGTTAAACACATCATCGTCTGTGGCCATTATGGTTGTGGTGGTATTAAGGCGGCTATCGATACCAAACCCCATGGTCTTATTGACAACTGGCTTGGGCATCTTCGCGATATTCATCGTAAATATGAAGATGAGTTAAATATAATTGATTCAAAAGATGATACCCTTGACCGCCTTTGCGAATTAAATGTAATAGAACAGGTAAAAAATGTCGCCCAATCCACCATCGTCCAGGATGCATGGGGCAGACAACAACAGCTATGGGTGCATGGATGGATCTACAGCGTAAATGACGGCCTGTTAAAAGATTTGGGAGTTACCCAGTGCGGTGAAGATGGATAAAATTAACATGGATAGGCAGGATGTTCTACCAGGCTTTCGTTTTTAATCGGTCGGATTTGACGGATCAGTCGGATATATAGTAGTCTCGACAGGCTCAACGATCGGTCACTGAGCCTGCCGAAGTGACATAAAAACAAAAGTCTTGTCTATTTTATGTATTACTTCCCATGCAGCACATCATAGCACACCACCCAATCCTCGCCCCGGATATAAAGGCGGCCATTTGCGATGGTAGGTTGCTGCGGGTAACCCAGTTCTAATTTATGCTTAACAATGCCGGTTTCTGTGCATCCCGCCGGGGTAACTTCTGCCAGTACTACATCAAATGGAGTCAACGCATAGACCAGTCCGTCCGCCATGATTAGTTGTGACGCGGTGCCGATTTTACCTTCTTTTCTCCACAGCAATTTGCCATCTGCCAGATTAGTGCATTGCATCGAATTACCGCTTAACCCATAAACTGCGCCATCAGCGATTGATGGAGTGTTATACAGGCTGCATTGCAGTCTATTATCGCGATACAACTCACGAGCCTGAATTTTCCCTTTAACGAGATACATCTGCATACAAGCAGAAAATGGCGGGATGGCGTCGCAGAGGAATACCCGGGAATCTACCGCCACCGGTGATGGAATCAGTCCGTAATGCGCATTGGGTGCATATCGCCAGAATATTTCGCCGGTCTTGGCATTTACTCCCCAAACTTCATTAGTGCCGGTGTTATATACTGAGATGATGACTTGCGGTATGCCATCGATAATTTGATATGTTGGCGAACTAATGCCGGAACCGCGGCGTCCGGTCTTGGGTGCTTTCCATAAAATTGCTCCCGTCATCTTATTTACCGCTGCCAATGGCGAGAATGGTGTCTCCTTTCCACTATACAACGGCAGGTAAAGGACGTCACCTACAATTAGCGGGGTGCTGCTGGATTCGGTGAACTTCAAGTCGCCTTCACCACGCCAGATTATTTTGCCATCAGTTACTCCCAGGCAAACGATGGAGTCGCCTAATTCTTGTGTTTTACTGTTTGGTACAATATAAAGCCGGTCTCCATCAACGATCGGACTTGATATTACTTCGGTGGCGCCGACATCTTTGCCGGCTATTTCAGTACTCCACAAGGTTTTACCGGTTTTCGGGTCAAGACAAATTGCATATTGAACGCCATCAACCATGGCGGCGGTGAAAGCACGACCATCTGACTCAACCACGCAACTTTTGCCTTTTCCCACTTTCATGCGCCATAACTCTTTCGGGCCGGTTTTTGGCCAACTGCGCAATAATCCTTTACCGTTGTAAACATTGTTACCGTCGGCGGGGATAAACCGATCAAGGTCGGTATTTGCTGCCTGTACCGTGCGGATGGCGGTATATGCGGGAATGGTAATCGGCATGGTGCGGGTGGTCAGGGTTTCACGTGCCATATTGCAGTAATTTTTATATGCGGATCGTATATTGGTGGTTCGCGTCGGGTCGGCATTTACCGTCGCCAGCACAGTATCGAGGAATTGCAGGTCTTCGGCGACGCCAATCTTCCCCAGTGCGCGTATGGCGGTGAACGATACCGTCAAGTCTGGATTCAATGCCAATTCGCGTAGTTGTGTTGCATACCCCAGTCGATGTTTTTCGTTCAACAGGTTTGCCAACGTCAGCACGTATGGCGATTCATCTACTGCGATTGTCGGGGTGTAAACAGCATCAACGCCAGCCTTAATCGCGTCATCTTTCTGCGTGGTGAACAGTAGTACCGACAATGTTTTTTCGCGAACATCCATAGAGCCTGTTTTCATCAGAGTTTTTACCGTCGCGAGATTAAGAGAAACCCCCTGCATACCATCCCATGACACCATATCTGCAAGACGTGGGTTGTCTATTTTGCCAACAGCTTTTTGTAAATCAATAATTTTTGGCGATTCACCGAATAAAACAGGAAATGTTTTTGGTAATATTACTGGCAGTGGACTGGTCGGTTTAGGCTGCGGTTTGGTTGATAACATGCCATACAAATTTGGGAAAGCGTGAACCATGCCGTCGCCGAAAAGACGATACAGGCCATGGTCGTTTGCCCAACCATCTGACCACAGACGAATGTTGTAATCCTGGTCCATCAATCCCACATCTATTCCAATATATGATGGCAGTTCTTTCATTTTTAAGTCGGTTAATATCGAACGGGTATCCAATTTGATTTCATAGGCAATCCCGCCTTCCACCGGTATTGAAGTGTAATCAACTTTCCAATTGATGCTGCCGGCTGTATTTAATAGTTTGGGGGTAACCTGTAAAGTGCGCGGACGGAATCCAAATTGACCCATTCCCGGCGGTGTGTGCCATTTCTTGGTGTCTTTGTACCAATCAGGGATTTCTTTATCGCGCGCTTCGCGTCCGAAATCAAGAAAGAACTCAATATAATCCCCTGCCATCCATTGCGCGCTGTCTTCATCAAAAAGCTGAGAATCCTTAACTATTATAAGAAAATACAGGTCGCTGCTCCCTTTCTTCATACCACAGCGCAACGATGGCGCAAAGTTATCCGACGGGGTAATCGCCTCATTTTTCATAGCAAATTTAAAGTTATCCGCAGATGCCGGAATTCCGTTCCACTCGTCAAACTTGCCATCTACCGATGCATTGTCCGGCAACAGGTAAATCGGCAATGTGGTTGTGCGTGGGTCAAGCGGTTTAGCTGCCAAAATTAATAGCGGCATAACCAACAGCAGCATGAAATAAATGAAACGCATTTGAGGATCCTCGTTCAGCAAACAATCTGAGTTTATATTACTGACTGGCGCATCAGGTGTCAAACGTTTTACTTTTCACATCGATTAACAGGATTGGAAAGATTTAAAGATTATAAGAAATGACCAGTGGAAGGTAATATCATAATAATTTTAATAACTTGTTTTATTAGATGTGGAGGTAAGTCTGGATGTCTAATGATAGTTATACAAAATCCCAGCGGCGTTGCCGTGGGCTATGGAATTAAAAGGCACAGGAATTAAAGACATGACTTTCGTCTTTAAAGATAAAATTGCTTAAAAATGGTCGCTTTGACAGGCTCAGCGACCGGTCAATGAGCTTGTCGAAGTGATCTTAAGCCAAAGTCCTGTAATGATTTTTTTAATAACTGTTTTATATACAAATTTAAGCGGTAAAATATATATGGCAAAAGAAATCTTTTTGAAAATGATTGATGGGTTGGGAGATTATCATGAAAACATCTCATCTAACAACTGCTATCAGTATGGTTTTGCTTTGTATCACCCTGTTGATAGGAATAACTGGATGTCAGGGCGGGCATATTAGAGCATTCGATGTTGCGATGACTAACTTGGACAATTTCACTCCGGCGACATTATATATTGAACCAGGTGACATTGTAATTTGGACAAATAATGATACAAAACTGCATGCGCCAATGGTTGATTCTACCAATATTTCCTCTGGAGGACCCAACTCTGACCGGATTTATCCCAACGGGGTGCCTGTCGGGTTTAGTTACAGTTGGGATGCACCAATCGACGCAATACCCGGCACGAAATGGTTCTATCATTGTCGATTACATGGTGTGGAGGGCAACGGTACTGCTATCGGCACTGGTATGGTGGGAGTTATTGTTATCAAGTGATTTGCTTTTTAAATGTTATAGAATAGTTTTAATTTAAGAGACTTTTGCAAAACCTACTAATTATATAATCAACCAAACCACCCCCTGCCCCCTCCTTGGCAAGGAGGGGAGTTATGGTAGTTACTTGATAATATAACGGCTACTTTAATAATCAAAACCTTCATTTTAAACTCCCCTCCTTGGCAAGGAGGGGTGGCCGAAGGTCGGGGTGGTTTTCGCCTACCACAAACTTGAAACATAAACATTTAACAACTGTTTTGCAAAAGCCTCTTAACTACAGGACCAACCATTATTTATCTATTCAACGATATTTTCACGGTGGTTATGCCAAATGCCGGTAGTGCTGCGGTTACGGTGTTACCCTTTACGGTGGCACTATTAACGGTGGTTGGCCGTTCCAGAATATCAACTTCGGTTGCTCCGGTTACTTCACCCAGCAGAACTTTGTCGATGTTGATAACTGTTTTGTTCTTTTTACCGGTGGTATCGAACAGGCGCACTATCAAACCACTGCCGTCTTCGGAAACTTTCAGGCCGCATATTACCGCGGTGTCGCCATCAACGGTTAACAGATTGCCATTGCCGCATAATTTGCCTTCATGCACCGGGGTGCCAATTGCCCGCAACGGGTGGTTCAGCATTTCGCCAGAGCAGATTGCATCGGTTAACGGCAATCCGCCGGAGAATGGGCGTAATGTCATTTTGATGGTATGGGTCATATTTTCCGGCATATTGTCCGGACTATATGATGAACGAATTAATGTCTGGCGCAGAGTGCCGCCATCAATTGCGTAACCATATTTACAATCATTCGCTAATAATAAACCAGCTTGTTTGCCGTCAAGTTTGCCGCGAATCTCGCCCCATTTCAAGCCGGGGACTTCATCGCCAACATTGGATGCTCTTTCTACCGCGCCAAACGGTATTTCAAACCGTCCAGATGTATCGGTAAGACATGTCGGTATGGAGAATTCCAGACCGGGAATCCCTTTCTGTTCAGTGCCAATTTCTACCCAGTTGCCGGTGATATCTACCGACAGGTTGGGGTCGCCGGCGCGCAGTTCCCAGGTAACGGTAAACTGGTTCTCGCCATGTTCATACTTCATTTCCATGCGTGACAACCACGGTCCATGTACCGACATTTCCATTGATTTTAGATTCAGCGGTTTGCGTTCCAGAGTATCGCCGCGAACCCAGGCAGACATGCCGATGGCGCGTTCGCGAATATAATCCAGAGTACCGGCAGGGTCAAACGGATCAACTAAATCGAGTCCACTTTTCTTCTCAATCAACGAACGAATACCGCCGGTTACACCGTCAAATATCACGCTCAGGAACTCGTTTTCAAAGCCAAATCGTTTTGCGCCAACATGTGATGGATACCACGCACCTAATTTTTCTTCGAGAATCAGCTTCAATCCGCCTTCTGGTGTAGGAGCGTCGCCTTCGATGATGGTTGCCAGTTTATATCCCAAGCCGGGAATATCAGCGACCGGGAAAGCCAGGGTGACAAATTGATGCCCCCAATATTCGCCAGAATCTGTAACCTGACAGACAACACGTTTGCCATCCGGCAATATGGCGCAATAGCCGCGATTCTTAATCTTATTGCGATCAGCCCAGAAATGCGGGTCGTTATCCCAAATTGTAGCCAGTGCGGTTCCACTGAATGTGAATGGCGACGGGTTCCACAACACAAATGGTCGTGGCCCGGCACCGGCACTCTGGTCGGCTATGGATGGTAAACCGGTGAGTGTTCCCTTTCCAACGCCGCCGCCCATACCATTTGCTAATTCAAACGCCGGGTTATCTATCTGTTCACCCTTAACGCCACTGGTGTCGATTTGTGCCGCCAATGCGCGCAACGCCTGGGTTTCGACCTGTCCGGTCATCGCCACAGTATCCTGAAACTTGCCGTGGCAATAGGTGCGGGTATCCATAATGCCGGAGCCAGGGAGAATATCATGGAAATGCGAGAGCAAGGTGTCGCGCCAGCCTTTTTCAAGCCGGGCAGTGGGATATTCACGTTTGACGGCGGTACCCCAACCGGCGACGGCGGCAACTTCTGCATCGCGCAACTGGTTTTCCGCGTGACGATTTGATTTTTTAACCAGGGTCTGGGTGGTGTAACAACCACGGAACTCAAAGTTTAATTCACCTTTCAACACCGGGTGCAATTCAGGATGCGCTTCAGCATTCTTCCAGAACTTTTCAGTGGTTGAAAATGCAATATTGGGGAATATTGGCCAGCTATTCATCTCGTGAAGACATGCTATATCACGCCGAGTTGGTCCACCACCATGATCGCCAACACCAACCATGTGCAGCATCTGCTTAAGGCCGGTTGTCTTAACAAAATCTTTTAATAATTCAGGCAAGTTATCAGATGACAGATTGCCGTTATACCCGATTCGTGACGCGTTGCAAACTAAAACTCGCGAGCCATCCGGACCTTCCCACCAGAAAACTTGTGGGAGATGTTTTTCACCATGGCCAAAACGATGGCCGTAATAACGTTTTACACCGCCGCGAACAAGATAGGTGGGGATGGTAGCGGCATGGCCGAAAGTGTCCGGCTGAAAATCGAGTGAAACCTGTTCCGGCGACAGATCAAACAACTTTTTCATATATTCGCGGGTATATAACAGGTGACGGCACAGTGCCTCGCCGGCCGCCATATTCTTATCGCCTTCTACCCAGTGTGACGCGGTAACTTCCCAACGGCCTTCTTTGACTCTGCCACGAATTGCGGCCAGCATTTCCGGCGCGTGTTCCTCAACAATGGCGTAACATGACGCCTGGCTCTGGGCAAAGGTGAAATCCGGGAACTCTTCCATTAATTTCAGCATAGTGCCAAATGTGTCGATGGTTACCGCCACCGTCTCCGGCCATGACCACATCCAATTCATATCGATATGGGCGTGTCCGTTGCACCAGATGGTATATTCCTTTGCAGCAGATGCGAACGGTACTAAAATTCCTTCAATCTCTTTAATTGCTTTTTGCAGTTCAGCAAGGTTATCTATGGCCGCTGCCTTCATCGCGGCAGTTTCGGCCTTCTCTATAATTGGTGTCCATTCGGCAGCTTTGCCGGGTTCCATTTCTATCAATACGCGGGCAAACTCCAACTGGCGGGTCAGGCGTTTTTGTTCACCTGCTACCCGGGCGCGGGCAGCCTCGACAGTACGATCAAACTGAGTGCGATTCATTATTATCTCCTTCAACATTTTAAATACAATTGTATTGATATCAGTAATTACTCATATCAGCAGTAAATCCTGCATAAAAGACCGAATCTTTTTATTTATTTTTAATTACATTTTTAATTTAGGGGTAACAAATAAAGAATAATCTGGTAAAATCATCGTAATAACGATTTGGAAGTAATTAAGGTGACGCATAAAGAACGCCAATTGGCGGCAATACGACATGAAGAAACAGACCGGATATCCGTGGATGCCATCTGTATAGAGAATCTGTCAGAGATAGCCAAATATCTTGGTATGCCTGATGATGGTAATGCGGTACTTGACCGTCTGGGAGTCGATGGTCGGATTGTATCGGTGTGGCAACAATACCTGGGGGAACTCCCAATTGCTGCCGATGGTACCAGGCTGACCGAATGGGGAACTGAAACCGAAGAGGATTACGGCACAAACCATCATTATCCATTAGCTAACGCATCCAGTGTGGCAGATATAGAGAATTATAATTGGCCGAACCCGGAATTATATGATTATGCGGATACTGCATTAATTGCCCGGGAGTTCAGCAAAAAATATGCTGTTCGCGGCCCATACTGGAAACCATTGTTTTGCAAGGTTTGCGAGATGATGGGTATGGAAGAAGCGATGGTGAAGATGGTTGTCGAACCGGCTGTGTTTGAAGCGGCTATAGAACAGGTTTTTCAGTATGTATATTCCTATTCCAAATCCATGCTGGATACCTGTGGAGATGCACTGGATATCTATAGCCTCGGTGACGACTTCGCTACCCAACGCGGGTTATTGATATCTCCCGAACAGTGGCGTAAATACCTAAAACCCAGATATGCCAAAATATTTTCCCTTGCGAAAGAACGCGGAAAGCCAATCTGGTTCCATTCCTGTGGCGATGTAACTGCCGTACTTCCCGACCTTATTGATATAGGCGTAGATGTATGGGAAACGGTGCAATTACATACATTACCGATGAGGCCGGAAGAGCTAAAACGTGAATATGGCCGTCATCTAACCTTTTTCGGCGGGGTGAATACCCAACGGCTGCCATTTATATCTCCGGCAGAGGTGCGCGAGGAAACGCTCCACTGCATAAAAGTGCTGGGGAAAGGCGGCGGTTATATCTGCGGTCCTGACCATCACATCAAACCGGATGTTCCACCCGCAAACACATTGGCATTGTTCGATACTGCAACGTCTCAAAAAGGATAACATCATCATGGCTAAAAAACTTATCATGCCTGCTCCCGGGCAGGTGGACTACATCGATATTCCTTTGGACAATCCCGGTCCCGGCCAGGTGCTGGCGCGTACCGTCATCAGCGGCATCAGCCACGGCACAGAAATGACCGCATACCAGGGAGTTAGCCCGTTTATAACCAAGGGGATGACTGCCGAACGCACTTTTCGTGATAAATTGCCGGAAGACCCGGATTTTTACCCGTTCAAATACGCCGGTTACGATGCGGTGGGGATTGTCAAGGCAATCGGCGAGGGTGTGACCAAGTACCACACCGGCGACCGGGTCTGGTGCGAAGTCACCCATCAAACCGAGTTTCTATTTCATGAAGATGCCCCAAACGCATTCAAATTGCCGGACACCATTCATAATGACGAAGCGTTAATGCTGAACCTGACCAGCATATCTTATGGCGCAGTCCTTGACGCGGAGATCAAGCTTGGCGACGCCGTACTCATCATTGGCGGCGGCACAGTAGGGCAGATGGCGGTACAGATGGCGAATCTCAGCGGGGCGCGCCTGGTAATTCTGGTGGAGCCATTGGCGGAACGCCGCGCATTTGCAGAATCCCACACCCCGGTAGTAACCATCGACCCGAAAGCAGTGGAATCGCTGGCGAAAACAGTCTGTGAAATAAATGGCGGCGCATTTCCAGATGTGGTAATTGAATGTACCGGCGTAGTCGCCGGTTTGAAAGGTGCTGTGCAATGTGCCGGCGTGGCGGGTGTGGTAGTGGCGGCTGGTTTTTACGCCGGCGGTTCACCCGGGTTCTCCTTTGGTGAGGAGTTTCTCCACAATCGCATCACCATACGCGCGTCAATGACCAAATGGGGTTGCCCATCACGCTTTAACCGCTGGGATACCAACCGCATCCTGAAAGAAACCTTTCACATGATGGCTGCCCGCAAGCTGAACCTGAATAATTTCGTGTCGGCACGCTATCCATTCCTCGATGCGAAAACCGCCTACGAAGCCATCCAATCCAACCCGTCAAAATATTTGAAAGTGGCGTTGACGTATTAAATAATGTAAATAAAATTTAATCATGCCAATCATGTCAATCATGTCAAAAATTTAAACGTTGACTGACAGGGGAATTGTCCCCAATTCCCGCGTCGAACCGGGATAATGATGTAATTATGCGAAATAGCGACAGATCTTTTGCGTGGTGTTGTGATTTGCAAAACTTTTTTGTCGTTTTAACTGGTTCGTTTTTATTATACAAACACTGTCGCGGGAGCTGAGGACAGCTCCCCTACCATCTGGTGGATATTTTGATAACACGACAATTGACCATAAATTCCACCCATTCAACTACAATTACCCAACTTCGGTGTCAAAACATTTATATTGCTGAGGTGGCATAATGCGCGGTGTATTTTTGCTTTTAATATTGTCTCTTTTCGTCTCCATTGCCGGTGCCGGTATGTTGGCGGCGGGCGGCGGGTTGCGGGGGTTGTATTGCTCGTTGCCGGATATGGCGGGGACGCGGGTGGTGAAATATAATGTTGGGGCAAGCATAACGTGGAAAGAGGATGGCGGGGTTATTCCTGAGTTTAAAACCGGACCGTTTTCTGCTATTTATCGCGGGTACTTGCTGCCGGGGTTTTCTGAAAGCTATACTTTTACTGTTGCCACCTCCGGCGGGGTGCTGCTGATTGTTGATAACCAGCGGCTAATTGATGACTGGACGCCAAAAGCCGGGGCAGTGAGAACGG
Source organism: Armatimonadota bacterium (assembly GCA_044344305.1). Taxonomy (GTDB): domain Bacteria; phylum Armatimonadota; class Hebobacteria; order CAIYQO01; family CAIYQO01; genus JBAXQQ01. The sequence goes on along the minus strand of JBIJDE010000117.1, from coordinate 817 downwards.
GAACTGTTACCCTGAAGGCTGATAAACTGACGCCGATTATTATCCAGACTACCCAGCCTGCCAGCGCCGGATCCATACAATTGCAATGGTCATCTCCCAGCCTGGCTATCGAGAATATCCCCATCACCCGTATGTATCCTCCGGTTTTTGCTCCCGCGCAAATTGTATACAGCGACAATCCTGACATCAAATCCAGCGCGTTATACCTCACTAATTTGACCGATACCCCGAAAAAGCTGACGGTTGAAGGCAGTTACAAGCCGGTATTCAGTCCGGATGGCAAGAAGGTGCTATTCCAAACCTTCAAAAACCTGTCATATTCAAACCCCGGCATATATCGATATACATTTAGCACCCAGGAACAGATGAAACTGTCCAAGTCTGACGGCGACAAATGCGATGCCTCGTACAGCGCGGATGGCAAAACGATAGTTTACGTGAACCAGGCGGGTGGCGCGTATGAGATATGGACGATGCGCCATGATGGCGGCGGTCGGGTGAGGATAGTATCTGATAACAACGAAAACCGGCATCCGGCGATAAATGCTAATGGCAGCCTGATAGTATACCAATCAAAACGCGACGGCGTATGGAATCTGTACAGCGTTAGCATCACCGAGAACGGAAATGAGGAAAAACAACTGACAACGCTGGAAGGCACTGAACCCGCTCTTAATCCGACTGGCGACAAGGTGGTATTCATATCATCCCGCGGCGGCCATCCGCAGTTGTATGTAATGAATATCGACGGCAGCGAACAGGTCATCCTTTGCACAACACCTGGTGAACCATCACAGCCGTTTTTCACCCCCAACCG
>JBIJDE010000375.1:0-5153 GCA_044344305.1 Armatimonadota bacterium | reverse complement strand
CAAAAAAACAGCGTCAAATACTACAGGCTTTAAACTTGAAATTACCACAATAGAATATGGTTAATATATTGTAGATTTCAGGTAATTACCTGATGTGGACTTTGCCCACAATCAGTTATTATTAACCGCAAAAGTTCGCAAAAGACCACAAAAGAAGATTTTAATAAAACTCTTTGTGTTCTTTGTGTTCCTTTGCGGTGAATAAATGTAATATCATCTCTGTGTAACTCTGCGTTAAACTCTGTGCTCTGCGGTTAAGTTAGGATATAGCATGTTGATGTTGTTTTTTATTTTACCACAGAGAACGCAGAGTTTAACGCAGAGTTACACAGAGGAAATTTATGTGACTTATATTATCAAAGTGAAATTTGTTGTGGCCAAATCCCACATTAGTCTGTTAGTAACAAATCAGAATGAAAAATCATAATGTTATCCAATCTGAAAACCGAAAACCGAAAACCGAAAACTTATCCTCTCTACCATCATTATTCATAATTCCCACTGTTTGTGGTAATATTTACCCATGCAATATATTCTTTCCGCTGCGCAGATGCGGGCTACAGATAAATATGTTATTGACAATTGCGGTATTGCCGGATTAACCCTTATGGAAAATGCTGCCCGGGCAGTGGCTGACTATATCTCGAAATGTATAAATATCGATGATAAGGTAATAATTTTTTGTGGCAAGGGTAACAATGGCGGCGATGGATTGGCGGTTGCGCGATTATTGGCGGTGAATTGCCGGGTTAAAGTGGTGATGACGTCGCTATCTGCTGATTTATCACCGGATGCCAATACAAATTTTGAAATGTTGCCCCATAATGTTGATGTGGTTGATGAAATATCAGACCGGGAACTTGGTAAGGCGAAAATCGTGGTTGACGCGATGCTGGGTACCGGGTCGGTTGGTGCTTTACATGGGAAGATACTGGAATATTCGCGACAGATAAACAGGATAAGAAACAGCAACGGGGTGATAGCAATCGATCTGCCCACCGGGATAAACGCCGATACCGGAGAAACCACTGCGGATGCCATAATTGCCAAAACTACATTGACGCTGGCATGTGCTAAACCGGGTATTTTTCTATATCCGGGAGCGAAAAATTGCGGCAAAGTGATAGTCTGCGACATCGGTTTTCCTGACAATGTAATTGAAGACAAAAATTGTTGCGGCAGAATATATGAAACGGTGGATATTAACCAAGTATTACCTCGACGGTCGGATGATGCACATAAAAGTTCGGTCGGATGGGTGATGGTAATTGCCGGGTCGCGCGGTATGACCGGTGCCGCGGTAATGGCCTCCACCGCCTCTTGTCGTTCCGGCGCGGGACTGGTCAGGCTGGCTATGCCAGCATCGCTGATACCGGTGGTAAACGCGACTACACCCGCGATTGTATGTCTGCCAATGCCAGAGCATAAATTAGGCGGAATATCGCACCGTGCAGTCGAGAAGTTGCTGACTGAAATGAAAACAGTCCGGGCGGTGTTGATAGGTCCGGGAATGTCACGCCAACCGGCCACCGCAAACGCCATCAGGAAAATTGTCAAAGATGCGCCGTTGCCGATAATTATCGACGCTGACGCAATTACCGCAATTTCTGGTTATGATGAGATGGTTAGGGAACGGAAATATCCAACGGTATTAACTCCACATCCGGGTGAAATGTCCCGACTATTGAATATTGACGTAGAAACATTGCAAAAAGATAGAATTGCCTATGCTTTGCAAGCAGCAAAAATGTATAATGCGACAGTAGTATTCAAAGGCACTCCGGCCATAATCGCCTCACCAGGCGGACAGATCGTCATGAACGTAATCGGGTCCCCAACTCTTGCGGTTGCCGGTAGTGGAGATATGCTGGCAGGTATTATCACTGGGTTGGTAGGACAAGGCATGTCCACCTTTGACGCTGCCGTTGCCGGTTGCTATATCGGCAGTACTGCTGCGCATCAAATCGCTGGACAAATGGGCAATATCGGGGTGATTACCACCGATATCATATCGGCAATTCCTTTGGCAATAAAATCAATTGTGGAGACTGAAAAATAAATGATTCAAAATTTGTTTGTTTGGTATTTTAATGTATTGGAGCAATTCGGGTTAATCGGAGTGGCAACATTGATGGCATTTGAATCATCAATATTTCCGGTTCCCAGCGAATTAGTAATCCCGCCTGCGGCAGTTATATATATAAAAAATGGTCATCAGGATGGTGCTATTGTCCTGCTGATAGCAGTTATTCTGGCAGGCACAGTGGGGTCGCTAATCGGCGCATCCATTACTTATTGGATAGCCAGGGCAGTGGGTAGGCCATTCATCATTAAATACGGTAAATATTTCTTTTTCCCCGAACACAAACTGCACAAAGCGGAACGGTGGGTGGCGCGTTATGGCACGGTTGGGGTATTTATGGCGCGGCTTCTTCCGGGGGCAAGGCACTTCATCGGCATCCCGGCGGGTCTGGCAGACATGCGTTTTCGTTCCTACGCTCTAATGACAATTTGGGGATCATTGATTTGGTGTACCATTCTGGCGGTATTCGGGTTAATGATGGGCGATGAAATGCGGCAATTAATTGCTCATTATAAAAGTAATAACCTTGTCGAACCGGAAAGTATAAAACTTGCATATAGAAATTTATCTTATGGTGTAACGGGGTTACTATTATTAATGACAGGTGCGTACTATATTTATCACAAAATAGGCAGCGATAGTAATAAGAAAGAAGATGAAACTAAAGAGAAGTAAAAACTGGTGGCACTGGCTGGATTTGAACCAGCGACCTAACGATTATGAGCCGTTTGCTCTGCCCCTGAGCTACAGTGCCGCGAATCAGCAGGAACAATATAGAGATTACTGGCCATTTTGTCAATAGCTGTAAGGAGAAATCCCGAAATAACTCGTAATTCGTAATTAATTTACATCGATGGGCAGGATGGGGAGGATATATGTTTTGCTTCGCAAAAAAATCTTGTAAATCATGTTAATCATGTCAAAAAAATGATGGTTTGCAAAAACCTGAATAATTCGTAATTAATACTAAAGTTTGTCCGATTTGTGCCGATAAATGAAATGGTGAATCTGTATCTTATTCACCGTCAAGGAGGAAGCGCGATGAAAATCGATAACGCTGCCATTAACATTTCCGGCAAATATACCCGGACAGAAGAAAAAGAGAAAAAAGAGACGCTGAAGGTGTGGGTCGACCCGCCGGAGCGTAATGACTCTGCTACTTTCTCTGACTATGCCAAAAATATGAGCGCAAGAACAGAACAAAGTGGTTCAACACAACAGGAAGAGATGGATATCGACCCCAAGTTGCGCATGTTGGTTACCTTGCTTGAACGGATGTTTGGCATTAAAGTAAAAGTGACCAGCCTGAAACTGAACCAGTCTAACGCGCCAGTAATACAAACCCAGCCGCAAAGTACAGAAGTCCAGCCACCAGCTCCACAAAAGGAAGGCTGGGGATTGGACTATCACCTGCAGGAAACCACCACCACAGTACAATCACAACAATTTCAGGCCAGTGGAACGATAAAAACCGCTGAAGGTAAAAATATTGATTTCAACCTGGCCGTTTTAATGGATTCATCTACCACCGTCACAAACGATTTGCGAATTCTCGATGGCGATGCACGTATCGACCCATTGATAATCAGTTTCAATGGTGGGGTGGCGGAGTTAACCGGTGAAAGGTTTAAGTTCGATTTAAATTCTGACGGTAAGATGGAAAATGTGCCGATTGTAAAAGATGGCAGTGGACTGTTATTTCTAGATAAAAATGGCAATGGCAAGGTCGATAACGGCAAAGAATTGTTTGGACCTGCTACCGGCAATGGTATGCAGGAACTGTCGCAATATGATGATGACAAAAATGGCTGGATTGATGAAAATGACCAGGTATTCAGCAAATTAGCCATCTGGACCAAAGACGCCAACCAGCAAGACCAGTTGAAATCATTACTGGATTATAATATTGGCGCAATTTACACCGGCAGTATACAAACTGCGTTCCAACATAACGCCGACACCGGAGAACTGTTAGGAGAAACAACCCAATTAGGCGCATTCATCCGCGAAGACGGCAGTGCTGGTCTGGTACAGCAAGTTGATTTTATGGCGTGAAACCCTATCTCAAATAACTTGATTAAGTTTTCGGTTTTCTGTTAGGATCCTGACTTTTTTATTTGGAGTTGGTTCCCTACTAAAGAAATATATTGCTCTCTTCTCGTGTGAAGTGGTCAGAGTATCTCACTCGGGAAAATGAAGAACCGGAAATAAGTTTAAGCATATTTCAGACTGTTCCGTAGTTAATCGTCACCGAGACGGTGACGCCACGTTTCTCTCTCCTCTCCTCTCTTCTCTCCTCACCCTTCTCTCTTCATATTCTCCAATTCTTTCACTTTTTGCTCTAATTCTTTCATGCGTACTAAAATTTCCGGTAATTTTCTCATGGCAGCCTGTTGTTTTAATTCATTCATGTGTGGTTGTGCAGGATATCCGGAATATGATTCGCCTTCTTTGCTATCTTTTGTTACCCCGGAACGAACTGCAAATTTGCAATTATCAGCGATTTTAACATGGTCTAATACACCAGTTTGACCGGCTACTATAACATTATCTCCTATTTCAACACTGCCAGCTAAACCTACCAGGGCTATGATCAGGCTGTTTTTGCCGATCTTCACATTATGGGCAATCTGTACAAGGTTATCAATTTTCGTACCTTGACCAATGACTGTTGTGCCAGATGTTCCTCTGTCTATACAGCTATTTGCGCCAATTTCAACATTATCTTCAATAATAACATAGCCTAAATGGGGTATTTTTTGCCAACCATTTTCGCTGGGTTGATATCCAAATCCATCAGCACCAATAACAGTGCCGCTGTGAATAATAACGTTACTGCCAACGATACAATGCGCGTAAATGGTAACGTTCGGATAAATTATCGTGTTTTGACCAATTTCAACACCATCGCCGATATATGAATTTGCTCCGATTACGGCACCATCGCTAACGACGGCACGTTCGCCAAGTACCGCACCCGCGCCGACATACGCACGAGCGTGAATCATAGCGGATTGCGCAACATGTGAATCTCTTTCAACGCCAGGAATTGGCAGTCGCCGCCAATCGT
>JBIJDE010000286.1:0-6256 GCA_044344305.1 Armatimonadota bacterium | reverse complement strand
ATATAACATTGTCTTGATATCAGACGTTAAGTTGCGTGGGGATATTATTGCAAGAGCAGGTGATTTCTCTGCTAATTTAAGTCTTCTTTCGTCCATAACAAAGGTAACATCTGACTCGCCAGCTATTTCATAACCGGCTACTCCAGTAATCTCCGCATCAGCATTACCTCCAGATAGGTCTGCATCGATGATTACCGCTAATTCCGCCAATGTCATTTTTATCATTTATTTACCCCAATTTTTGGTCAGCCACCCGGCAGCTTCAATTGTAATATCTTCTTTGCCATCAGTGCCGTTGTATCGTATATTAAAACCGTGCATTTCGCCAAGGGTCTTTACTGCCTGTTCGGTATCTTTCTTAATTAATTCTTCAATTTTTTTTCTTTTTTTCAACAAATTTATCATATTTGCCTGTGATTGTGCTATAACTTTGTTATTTCGATTATTATCATTTTTACTTTGATTAGCGGCAGCATTTTTAGCATCACCACTGTCATCCATCCTTACCTCGGGTGGAGTAGGAGCACTTCGTGGCGAATCAGGAGCAGAAATAAGCCGATTATCTTTCATTTCCGCTATTTTCCTTTTCCGTAATTCTTCCAATTCCGCAGCCAATTCTTTATCAGATTGTAGTTTGAACGCGCGAACTTTTGCTTCCATTTCCGCAAGATATTTCGCTGATATTTCTGCTATTAATTTTGCAGTTAATTTCTTTGCGTCAGCCAATTCATCCTGATATTTGCTCCAGGCTTTCTCTTTTTCAGCTTTTGTCATATTAACTATATCAGCTTTATCAGGCATAACGCGTATGCGTTCGGCATTATCTTTATTTAACTGGGTGCTGCGTACAGGTATACGATTTGTTTTTGCAATTTCAATTTCACGGTTATACTGCTCCAGCATTATTCTTTTCCGCTCATTTTCAACTTTGGCATCCATTTCATCAACGGCCGATTCACTGAACGATTTCATACGGCGGTTATATGTTCTAATCAACTGTTCTCTGGCTGCTGCAATCTCTATTTCGGTAACCTTATCAATATCTTTTGAAGATACTCTAACATCCAGTGGCATATTTAGAGCTGGTAGCGGGATAATAACCACTTTAATTTCCGGCAAATTCGGCATTGTTATTCCACCGGCACGTCGAATCTGGTTGTTGAGTTCTATTAACTGGCGGTCGATATCATTTATCTGCCGCATTGACGGGTGTAGCCTCGCCAGTACCGGCAAACTTACACTGACAACTTTAGCGTCAGGGGGTTTTACGGACTTTGCACACCCGGCAAATAAAAGCGCAAAGGCTATGGGGAATAATCCCCACAGCCCTGCGGCAAATATACGATATTTAGATATTTTAGTTGTTTTTAACAACCGGTTTCTTTTCATCAAAGATATTGTCTTTATAAGCAGCATTCATGGCAGCAACAACATCAGCAGTGATATCGGTTCCACCATATAGTAATGTCTTAACAGCGTTTTCGCCTACCTGAATCTCTTTTGCAAGAATAGCAGATAATTTTTTTGCTTTGTAAACTTTTTCAATAGCGGCATTCTGTGCATCTTCAATAGCAGACACTAACAGTTCTCGTTTTGCAGCTACTTCACCATCTGTTTTCTGCATTGATGCTTCATAAGCGGCATTTCCTGCTTCTTTCAACGGTGCAAGAGCGTCCAATTGTTTCTGTTCATCTTCTGTCAGTTTGGTTTCTGAAGTTTTCTTGGCTTCTAACTTTTCTAAATCGCCCATATTTTTCTTGGCAATTTCTTTTAACTCATTGATTCTTTTTTCAATCTTTTCACTTACTACCATTTGTGATGGTCGGGTTAATTGCAGATATTCTTCGGTTTGCAATTTATCCAAACCGATAGCATCTTGCAGAATGGTAATGGATGCACGTTTTTCATCAATAAATGCTTTCCAGATTTCAGCGGCTTTTTTTGCGCCTTTGTAATCTTTTTGCACTTGCTGAACGTCAACTACGCCTACGCCGCCTGTTGTAACAGCGGGTGGTGCAGCATTTGCTACAATTGCCATGCTGGCTATCAGCATGCATACCAGTAACTTAACGACTGTTTTCATGACTACCTCTTTTTTTGTATTTTACTAATTTTTCTCAGTATATAATATGACCTTGTTCGGGGCAAATAGTTTCAATAAATTGAACCAATGCCGAAAATGAACCGGTTTTTGCCTTTAGATGTGAAACCATAATCAAATCTGATTGGTCCCAGCATTGGAACCATAACACGTATGCCCACGCCATAACCAAGTCGCATGCGCAATTTGCTATCTGCACTTACCATTGAAGAAAAATCACCACCCCAGGCATCGCCATAGTCGGCAAAGGCTGCTAGTTGTATTACTTCGGCTGGTTGATATCGCAACTCGGTATTGATTAATAATTTGTTTACACCGGGGAACTGTTCATCTTCATAACCACGGATAGTATCCAATCCGCCTAAACGGAATTGTTCAAGAAATGGTGCTTTTCCAGCGATATATCCAGCTTGAAAACGGCTGGCAAGCACGAACTTAGTGCTGTCTTTGGTACTATATTCAAGTTCAGTGGTCGGCTTTGCTTTATCCAAAGGCATGAAATAACGGTATTCGGCGTCCCATTTTGAATAATGCGAATCGCCGCCAAAACCAGCTAATTCGCTGGATAATGACAAATAATCGCCTTTTGTTGCATTCAGCCATGAGTTACGGGTATCACGTTGTGATGTGTAAGTAATGGTCTGGTTATGGGTGGGTGCTTGAATCTCTGCTACTAATGGAGCCAGTCCAACAGGAAGAGTTGACGGTACGTCAAAACCATATACTTTATCAAGTCGGAAAGATATGCCATGCAACCACTTGCCATATGGACGGCTAAAGCCAACTCTGGCACCTTTACGTGCCTCGGTATAATAGAAATTATTTGATCCCGCCACCATCTGGGTGATGGTTTGAGTATCAAAAATTCCCGCGTTGAAAGAAGTGTGATGCTTATCAATCCAGGGATTGTTATATGTCAGGTTATAGCTACTGGTGCTGCCGATTTGTAAACTGGCAGACACGCTGCGGGCAGTACCGAATAAATTATTATCTGCAAGATTAAGCATTCCGCTGAAACTTTCTGCCTGGCTGTACCCAACGCCAAGACCTATCTGCCCGGTTCGTGCATCGCGCACTTTAAATACCAGGTTGATAGTGCCGGGTTTTGTGCCGGGTTGTGGAACAACTGTTGCTTCCTGGAAAATTGATAAGCGGTTAAGGTTGCTTAAGGTTTTACGGATTTCATTTTCATTAAATAAATCACCGGATTTCATCATTAATTCGCGTTCGATGACATAATTTTTTGTCTTGGTATTCCCTTCAATTTTAATCTGGTCGATTCGCGGTTCCATGATTGTTATGACTAATCTGCTGGCATCGTCAATATTAATAGATGCAATATCAGTCAGTGAAAAACCTTTTTCTGCGTATTTCTTGCGGATTATTTCTGCGTCATCTTTAACTTTTGATTGAAAAAGAACTTCACCCGGTTTGATGGTGAGCACTTTCTTTAAATCTTCAGCGGTAAATACAGTGTTTCCGGTAATGAGAATATCTTTAATAACCGGGTTTTCTACAACTGTAAAAATTAACTTCACCCCGCCATCCAATTCCTCTGTTTTATGGGTAGCTCTGAAATACCAACCCAAATCAATTAGAGATAGCTGGTCTTCTTCTGCCTGTGCTTCAGAATATGGGTCGCCGACTTTTGATTTAATGGCGGCATAACTTTCTTTCTGAACAGCCTCAGTAACGGCAACAAATCCGACGATTTCTACCTTTTTAATAACCATTTTTTCATCATCAGCGGCAAACGCAACGACGATTAAAGATAATATTAAAATGGTTAATGTTAAAATTCTACTCATATTTCCCCCGATTTATTCTTCATCAATATGCAGGTATGGTGATAATTCTTTGCGAAGTTGACCTCGCGCGCGAAAAATGCGGCTTTTCACAGCTTCCAAACTACAGCCAACAGCATCAGATATTTCCTGATAACTTAACCCCTGTACATCGCGCAGTAATATCACTGTGCGCAAATCAGGTGACAGGTTGCTTATTGCTGTTTGCAGCAATTGTTGAAGTTCTGTATTTTCCACCACTCGCTCTGGCTCATTGGTGTTATCCTCAATATCCCTATCCATGGTTTCACCGTCTTCTTTTACAGTGTCATCTAATGAAAAAAATCTATATTTCGCATCACTGTCTTTTTTGCGAAAATAGTTTTTGCATAGATTTACCGCGATACGGTATAACCATGTATATGCCTGCGCATCGCCGCGAAACCGGTCAAAAGCGCGCAAAGCATGAAGAAATGTTTGTGAGGTTAAGTCTACAGCATCTTCATAATCACCTATGGTACGATATATGAGATTAAATATATTCTTCTCATACTGCCGATACAAATCGTCAAATGACAGCGGCACTGTCGCTGCTGGTTTAACATTTGGATTTATAGTATCGGCCATACACGATTATCCTAAAACCATCGATGAAATTCACCCCGTTTGGGCTGTATTAATTTTAACAGGTTTTACCTCAGTAAACAAGGTGGTTATTTTGAGAAGAGAGAAGAGTGAAGAGAGAAATTACGAATTTAATTCACATCGATGGGCAGGATGGGAAGGATATATGTTTTGCTTCGCAAAAATCATGTTAATCACGTCGAAAAATTGAATTACGAATTACGTTCTTTTATTGTACAAGTTTCCTCTCTTCACTCTTCACTCCTCACTCTTCTTAACTCCGCTCATCGTCATTTCTTCTACTGATTCAATTAATACTGGCAATATTTTATTTAAATCTTTCATGGTAAAATCTGCTGCTACTCGGTGGCCGCCTGGTGTCAGGCCGGTTCCGCCGCGTTCTACCAGGACAGGTTGTACTGTTCCTATTAACTTCTCAGCGGATTTAGCGAATAATCTTTTTTCTAAATCGTGTAAATATGCGCTGCGGGTTTCTTTTATGCTGTCCTGTACCTGATGTTTCATCTTTTCGGCCTCGGTATGGGGGCGTGGTGAAAAGCGGAATACATGGAGATTTATGAACCCGATTTCTTGAATCAATTTAAAGGTATTAAAAAATGCCGCGTCGTTCTCGCCGGGGAAACCGACTATTACGTCAGTGCTGAATGTTGCGTCGGGCATGGCAGTTTTAATTTTATCTACCATATTCTTAAAAAATGCCGCATCATAGCCACGGCGCATTTTCGCTAAGACTTCATCGTCGCCGGATTGCAGGCACATGTGAAAGTGACGGCATAGGGTGGGGTGGTTTGCCAATGTGGTGATTAATTCGTCATCTATGCCAATCGGCTCCAGTGATGACAACCGCAAGCGCGGGATATTCAGCGGTATGGTAGCCTTTATCAAATCCGCCAGTCGGTACTCATCGCCATCCATCCCATAGGCATCCAGACGAATGCCAGTTAGCACAATCTCCATCACACCACGCGCCAATATTTCTTTTAATTCGTCAATTATTTCCACAATTGACCGGCTGCGCAAATCTCCCCGCGCAATCGTCACCGCGCAATAGGCGCACTGGCGGTCACAACCATCCTGCACCTTTACCACTGCGCGGGTGCGATTAATCGAACCGGATAATATTCCGCCGTCATCGTTCCCCATTGGCGGCAGCAGTTTTTCCAGCAAGTCAGGTATCTCCGCCTGTCTTTCCTGCGGCACTACTGTGGTGACGCCGTCCATCTCTTCCACTTCGTCATGTTCCAACGCGGCATAACACCCGGTGACTATCATCACCGCCCCCGGCGTCAGCTTCAACGCCTTTCGCAGCATCTTGCGCGACTTCGCCCCGGCGTCCGCGGTAACTGTACAGGTATTCACAATATAGGCATCCGCAGGTTGCGACGCCGGCACTATGCTGTATCCCCGCCGCCGCAATTCCCGCGCCAAGGTATCGCTGTCATACCTGTTAACCTTGCACCCCAGCGTAGGCAAAGCCACCCGAACCTGTCTTATGTCATCTGTCATGTGGGTTCATTATATATAAAGTAGGTGAAAGAGAGAAGAGAAGAGAAACTTAAGGAGGAGTTCACCTTATTTATTTACTTTTATCAACAATAACTTCCCAATAGCCACCTTTATCTGGTCCTATGCGGCGAATTAAATGGTCATTTTTCATTTTTGTTAAGTGCCATTCAATACCTTTTATAGAAATACCGATTAGAGTTGATAATTCAGCCGCTGTAAT
>JBIJDE010000147.1:0-10101 GCA_044344305.1 Armatimonadota bacterium | reverse complement strand
GTAAATTGAATAAAGTCACTTTATCGGTTATTTTTATCATATTTACTTTATCTAAGGCTATTAATGCTGGCGGTTCGACCTTTCTATTCACATCTTTTATCTCAGTCGATAATATCAAGTTAAGTTTTACACTAATAATATCCACTTTAGCATCTTGATTTTTAATGATTTTACAATTAATAAAGTTCTTTTTACTATATAAAAGCGTTGCCTCAGCATTTGTAATATCTATTGTGATTGGATATCTTTTTATCAGGTCAATTAATAATAAATAATCCGTGCCTTCAATAAAGTTCCAATTATATTTTTGTATTGGGACTATATTATTTGTACCGATTGAATATTTAAGAAAGAAAATATATTTCCCCCCTACTTTTAATGAAGGTTCACTATCACTAACTTTAATGTCAAATAATGATTTCACTCCACCTTTATATTGTTCTTGAACTTTAACACTGATATTCTTTATTGGCTCTTCAGTTCTCAATGGTAATGTGATAGTTTCAGCAAGAACTTTACCTGTTACAATTACATCTGCTGAACCTACAAGATTTAATCTTTCTGATGGTGTTAGTGCATATGTTGATGATATGACACATAGAATACAAATTAATATAAAAAAATATTTCATAATAAATCCTCATTCTCTTTGACACAGGTTGACTCAGTTTGTGATTTATATCCAGAAACCTCTAATAATACATGATTTGCTAAAATTAATCCTATTATTCCGGGTAGTATTCCCATACTTGGTAAAACTCTTCTTTTTCTGCCACGTTCAAATGAAATATCAGATCGTTCATTTATTTCTTCCGGGGGATATGTATTTAAAGACTCTTCGATAGAATACACAGCCATAATGTCTGTATTTACACCACGTTTACGCAGATTGCGCCTAATTGCCCTCGCCAGGGGGCAAACAGTAGATTCCCATAATGACCCCATACGGACTAATGAAGGGTCAGTACGTGCAGATGCTCCCATTGAAGTTATTACCGGTATGCCTTTTTGCGAACACTGATACAATAACTCTGTTTTTGGTCCGACACTGTCGATAGCATCAATTACATAATCAATATCATTTGGAAGTAGATAATCAGCAGATTCAATATGAAAGAAATCAGCATTTGCTTTTATAATAATATCTGGATTAATATCTTCAGCACGTTTCTTCGCTACTTCAACCTTTTGTGTGCCTTGTGATGAATGCAAAGCTAATAGTTGACGATTAAAATTACTACTTGTAATTTTATCAAAATCTGTTACTTGTATATATCCGACACCACTTCTAACTAATGCCTCAAATGCGAAAGACCCCACACCACCTAATCCAAATAAAGCAATGCGGGAATCTTTCAATTTATTCATTCCATCTAAACCAAGAACTAATTCAGTTCTCCCAAAATATTTATCCATTAATTAATCTATGGTAATGTGAATGGGAAAGGAAAGTTATTTGGCGATTCCTGTTTTCGAGGAGCTTTCGACGCCTGAGTTGGTTTTTCTTCCATTTTTATTTTAGTTGAGAAATCTCCCCATTTTGTTCCATCCCATCGCATACCTTTCATAGTTACGGTATCACCAACATTCTTTTTTGCTATATATTCACTTAATGAATTTTGTGTTGATAATGAAATGCCATCTATCTCAGTATAGCAATCACCTTTTTTAATCCCAGACTTTGCAGCAGGACTATTATTTAAACTATCATTTATATAGATTCCTGAGTTTACTGGTAAATGGAGTTGATTCTGTAATTCTGGATTAATTAACTGGTAAGATACGCCAATATATGGATGAGACACTCGACCTTTAGTTCGTAAATCGTTCATTACAGATACGGCACGATCACTTGGTATTGCGAATCCAATACCTGTAGCTTGTGGACCGTTACCTTGCCCTAAGTATACAGCAGTATTAATACCAATTAATTCACCACGAGAATTAAGTAATGGTCCACCGCTATTTCCAGGGTTAATAGACGCATCTGTTTGTATCATACCACGCATGACGTTTGATTCATCAACAGGCAAACTGCGATTTAATGCACTTACAACACCGACTGAAACTGTATGTTCAAATCCAAATGGATTGCCTATTGCCATCACAGGGTCACCTGGTCGCAGGGATGCTGACTTACCGAAAACAATAGGTTTTAAATCACTTGATGCTTGAATTTTTAAGACTGCTAAGTCTTCAGTTTTATCACCTGCTATAAATGCGGCTTTATACTGTTTTGAGATGATTTTATCAGGGGAGTTTTTATCTTTTTTTAATACTGTTACAGTAATATTATCAGCATCTCCAGCAACGTGAAAATTTGTCAGTATATATCCGTTTTTATCAACAATAACGCCAGTTCCAAGCCCCTTCACTTGTTGTGGTCCACCGCCAAAAAACATTGACATAGGGTCATTCACCTGTTTCATGGTGTTAATATTTACAACGGAATCATTTGATTCATCCGCAATATCTGCAAATGAACTTCCAGATGAGAAAAAATTATTTTTAGTATTAGTATTCTGCGGTAAACCTGGTGATACACTCGGATTCGGCCCAATTGAAGCAATATTAATTTTGTTATTATTAATTGCCCACATTGTTCCAATAGTACCGGCAAAACCGCCAATAATACCAAAAAATACAGCTAAAAATATAACCGCCCCAGATGATGGACCTCGTTTTTTGGGGCGAGGATTATAATTTGTAGTTTGTGTGTCCATTGGTATTTCATCCCTCCAACTGTTTTATTAAATTTGCCATTTCAATAGCTGCTACGGCTGCGTCCCAACCCTTGTTGCCACTTTTAGTACCTGCTCGCTCAACAGCCTGTTCAATTGTATCTGTTGTCAAAACTCCAAAAATACAAGGAACACCCGTATTAATACTAACAGTTGCTATACCTTTTGAAACTTCTGCTGCAACATAATCAAAATGAGGAGTTGAACCGCGAATTACAGCGCCAATACATATTACAGCATCGTACTTTTTAGATTCAGCCATCTTTTTAACCAATAAAGGAATTTCATATGCTCCAGGCACATAAGCAACATCTACTTGTGTATCAATGTCTACACCATGTCGTTTTAGAGCGTCCTCTGCTCCTGATAGCAATCTACCAGTAATAAAGTCATTAAACCTACCAACTACTATGCCGAAACGCAAGCCATCAGCTATTAACTGACCACTATAAATATTTCTCATTTTTGTCTCCATTAAACATTCTCTGACAGTATTTTACCAATTTCAGCTAAAAATATCACTTGATTTTCATATTAATACAAGTTTTATGTAAAAATATCTTTTTAATAGTCACAATTTTTGGTATCTTGTTTAAGAGGACAATATAATGAAACAAAAAAGAAAATTACAAACCATCCTGTTCACAATAATTGTGATATGTTCAATTATGGGATTTGGGTACCCATCATATGTTCAAAATAAATTTTTGTATTCTTATTTTAAAGATTTTTTGAATACTATACAACAACAAGATAAAGCAAAAGTTGAGACTTATTATAAAGACACTAAAAATATTCTTCCGATTTATTGGACTCAAATGTTCAAATACAAAATGGTAGGTTGGAAAATTAATTCTATTAGCGGACAACCATGGCCATTAGATGATGATTTAGAATATAAAAAAGTAGAAATTAAACTCTATTATGAGTTGAAAAATGAAAAAACACCTGAAAATGGTAAAATTATAAACCATCCTAAGTATGGTAAAGTACTCGAGATATCAACAATGTGTAGATTCATTCCAGAAGCTCAAGGGAAAAACGGAATAGCAATTTCATTAATGCTCCCAGGGCAAGGTGTTTCAACGAATTGGCTTGCGCCATATGAAGGGGAATAATATATGAGATATGCTTTTATTGGCTGTGAGGTTTTGTTTCGAGAATTTTCTATTGTAGCAGCAAAATCGCCAGTAGTATTAGATGCAATTTGGATGCCACAAGGTTTACATAATATACCGGATGATTTGCGAGCCGGGGTACAGCAAGAGATAGACAGAATAGATGGTCCGAATGTTAAAGAGCGTAAGTTTGATGCTATATTATTAGGATATGCTTTATGTAGTAATGGTGTTGTGGGGTTGCATTCATACACCGTTCCACTTGTTATTCCTCGTGCACATGATTGTGTGTCAATTTTGTTAGGATCAAAAGAAAAATATCAAGACTATTTTGATAAACATTCAGGCGTATATTGGTACAGTAGTGGGTGGATTGAACGTACTTTACAACCAGGGAAAGAGCGTTATGATAAAACTTATCAGCATTATGTTGATACTTATGGTGAAGATAACGCAGAATATCTAATGGAAGTAGAGCAAGGATGGTATAAAGGTTATAATTGGGCCACTTATATTGATTGGGGATTAGTTACTTCAGAATCCGATAAAAAATATACACAAGATTGTGCAGAATATTTAGGTTGGAACTATTTTGTGACTTTTTAGATGGACAATGGAATCCCGATATTTTTCAAGTTATAGAACCAGGCTCGGTTATAGAGCCGGAATATAACGGAATGATTGTCAAATCATGTAAAGGATGTGCTAATCATGGTGCAGCACAATGTACAAATGATAAACCAATAATATCTAACAGGTAATTTATGGCAAAAATATTGAATTTTCCAATGGATTTATCACTATATGTCATTACAGAAAGTTATGACGACATCACTCCTGTAAGTATTGCAGAATCCGCCTATGCTGGCGGTGCCGGTGTTATACAATATCGGCATAAAAACGTGTCAACTATTGAAATGCTCAATAATGCTCGTGCCATTTTAGATATTGCAAGAAAATCAGGACGTTCATTAATTATTAACGATAGAATTGATATTGCATTAGCTGTAAAAGCTGATGGTGTTCATTTAGGGCCAGACGACATGCCAGTTAGTATTGCTCGAAGATTAATGGGACCAATGGCTATCATAGGGGCTTCCACAGGAACTATAGAAGAGGCTGTCGAAGCTGAAGCAGAAGGCGCATCCTATATTGGTGTAGGATGTATTTATGGAACTAATAGCAAGAATGATGCAGGAGATCCTATCGGTGCTGAAATTATTCAAGAAATGAAACAAATAATTAAAATACCAATAGTTGCAATAGGTGGTATTACACTTTCTAAAGTTTCTGAATTAATTCAAAATGGTGCTGATGGTATAGCAGTTATCAGTGCTATAACCCGCGCTAAGAATATTAAAACCGCCTCTCGCGAATTTATTAAAGAGATAAAGAATTGTAGAAAATGAAGCTATTCAAGGTTGCATTTGTATCATTTTTAGTCGGTCTTTCTGGGGCTGTTATGCCGGGACCATTATTTGCAATAGCAGTACAACAAGCACTTCTAATAGGTTGGACGGCTGGATTTTGGCTGATTAATGGTCATGCGATTGGAGAAGCGATATTACTGTTAATGATAGGTTGTGGGGCTGGAAAGTTTTTAACTCGTCCAACTACATCAAAAATAATCGGTATCGTAGGCGGGATGGTGTTATTGTATTTTGCATTTGATATGGTTTTAACTGCATTGAATGGTAGTTTAATGATAAGCACTACAACACAAACACCATCACTATCGATATGGAAACTAATGTTAGCAGGCCTTGTAATATCTGTTACAAATCCAACTTGGTATATATGGTGGGGAACAGCAGGTATTAGTTTAATTACATCACAACTTGAAAAAAACGGCAAAAAAGTCTGGCTTTCTTTTTTCGCAGGACATATTCTCGCTGATTATACTTGGTACCTTCTCGTTACAGTTATTCTTTCTTTTAGCAAAACATTTATTACATTGCAAATTTATAAAAGTATTATTATAATTTGCGCCTTAACTATTTTTGTTATCGGTATGATTTTTTTGATTAAATCATTAAAAATAAATAGGTTAAAAAAAATAACATGAATATTTGGCATGAATTTAACAAACGATTACCATTTGAAATGAGGAATGATTTACAATTATTTGCAAAAATCGCAAATGAAAACAGTTTTAAGATTTATCTTGTCGGCGGAGCTGTTAGAGATATAATAATCGGAAGAGAGATATCTGATGCAGATATCATGGTTGATGGAGATGCAACTGATTTTGCTGAAATTATTAAAAAAAATACTGGTGGTAAATTATTAATACATGATGCTTTTTTCACGGCAGTGCTGTATTTGCCTTCAGGAAAAAAATATGATTTTACCTCCTGTCGAAAAGAACATTATCCTTTTCCTGGTGCACTTCCATTAACTTCACCGGGAACTATTCATGATGACCTTTTTAGAAGAGATTTTACTATTAATGCATTAGCAATGGAATTAAGTAGTGAAAACAAAGGTGAAGTTATTGATTTTTTTGATGGAATAAATGATATACGAAATAATATCGTCAGAGTGTTGCATAATAATTCATTCATCTCTGATCCAACCCGTATTTTTAGAGCTGTTCGATTTGAATCAAAATTGGGATTTAAAATGGATTACAAAACAAGCAAATTAGCAGAAGATGCAATATCTAAAAAACTTATAGATAGAGTAAGTGGTGAAAGATTATTTAATGAAATCAAACAAATCTGTAATAATAAATTATCGGAGCAAATAATCAATCGATTTAAATCACTTAACTTATTCACTTCTATAAGTGATGAGTGGAGAATACCAGAGGCAATAAATTTTCTTGACTTAGAATATTTGATAAACACTAATCAAATATTTTCTCCACAGATTTGCCGACTTACATGGCTAATGTTATTAGTTAAAACAAAAAAAGATATAGAAATTATATCAAAAAGATTAAGAATTAGTAAAAATATTCAAAAACATTTAATTAGTTCTACTGATATAAATGAATGTATGGATAAGCTGTCTGAAGACAATAGTTGTGGTGGTATTGATAAGATATTTCAAAAATTACAACATGACACAATAAAGCTAATTTCATTGATTACTACATCGGAAATTAGAGCTAAAATTAATGAGTATTTACTAAAAGTACCAGCCTTTGAACTATTAATAAATGGTGATGATTTAATAAGAGAAGGAATACAATCCGACAAAAATATGAAACAGTTATTAAATATTGTAAGATATTATCAATATAACGGATTCGTTACAAGTCATTCTCAAGCACTTGATCTTATTAGAAAATTAATTAATTAAGAACTATTATAAAAAACTTAAAAAACCTTCAACTTATAAGATGAAGGTTTTTTAAACTAATCGTAATATATCGTAATATAATTCGCCTAAACACCATTAAGCTCAAGATAAGAAAATACATCGAAAAATCCTATGCCAAATGGTGGATTTTTATCACGGGATATTTTACCCATTAAACGGTATTTCTTATTCAATTTTGTTTTGTTAATCAGTTCATTAACCTTAGGTCCTGTTAACAAATATTCTTCACCTGCATCACATTGTAAAGTAGGAAATCCCTTTTTCATCAACACAGTGCCTGCTAAAAATGTCATATCCTGTTCGTTAACTAGTCCTGGAGGATTCTGAGTGTTATTACCGGGTTGCCTGTTATTCTTGTTTACATTATCATTTGGAATTTTTACACCACCAGGTTGTATAAAAGGTTGTCCAGGTTGCATAATTGGTTGGCCAAGTATTGGTCCCATCTGGTTTAGCTGGTAATTTGCAGGTCTTGATAAAAATTCTTCTGGCATTTGATTTCTTGCAATAATTTTTCCTGTTAAAGTGTCAATAATTATAATTTCTTCCTGTTTAATAAAAACTAACATATTATCCTTGGTTTTTGCTATCACATTGTTGATTTGCATATTTCTTGAATAATTCGGTTGATAACCACCACCTCCAAAAAGAGTTTTTAAGTTTTCTATTTGAAATGGCTGATTAGCTACATTTTTTTTAGTGAAGTTTGTTTGTAATTCTACAGTCATTGTTAAAGGATTAACTTTGAAGAAATTATCCCCAATAATAAATAACAATGAATTTTCATTTTGAACAATAGTAGTCTGAGCAATTCTTTTATTTACTTCTTCTAAATATTTCACACTATCTTTATCTTGTAAAATAGCTCCCAAGCCAAAATTTCCTGCTTGTTGAACTGGAGGCGCAGGTTTTTCAGGCATAGGACCAAATAATTCTATCTTTTTTATTAATTTTAGAGTGAAATAATCTAATTTAGCTAATTTACCTGCTTTATATATTAAAATGCCAGAATCTGATAATTCGATTAAAAGTTCTGATTGATTAACAAGGTTATCAAGCATCATATTTTGCATTTTATTATAATCAATTGCGGCGATATTCCTTTGTGGTACACCAGGCTGAATTCCAGGATTAACCCCACCTGGAACATTTGGGTCTGGCTGCGTAAATGCTGTAATCGCAAAAAATGCTATTATAAACATATAAATTGATTTATTCATATATTTTCCACCCCTTATAAATTAATACGATATAATAACTCTATCGTTGCAATAGATTAATTATTATTTTTTCTAAATCTTTTCTTAAACCCATCAATAAACGTTTCTGCTACTACAATAGGTGTTGAAAATATTCGTCTGAAAAATGTAGTAGCATTCACTATTTGTTTATCAACAGATTTTTTAGCATCTTCTACTTGGTCTACGCCTTCTTGTAATCTGACAACAATTTCTTGCAAGCTATTGATTAAAGATATTGCCTTGTCTGCTAATGGATCTATTTTCATACGGATTTCTAATAACAATTTTCTCATTTCTACCAGCAAAATTGTCAGTGCAATCATTTGTATTACTACCAGTAATCCTAAAATAATCACGCTGATACATAATGGGACTATTAAATTATTTGCCATACTATTCTCCTTCTGTATTAATATTATCTTAAACTGCGAAAAATGCAAATAGCTGTATTAAAATTCATTGACATTTCTAAGGGTAAATGCTATTTTTACAATATAAATGGCGGGATTAATGCAAAGATTTTCTTTATCTGAAGGTTCGCCACTGGAAAAATTTAATAGCAAATCAAAACAACCTCAATTCAAGCGCGCTACGCCTGCAAGAGTAAATATTTTTGAAGTGCAAAAATCTGAAAACACTCCAGGGTGCGCTGCCGCTGGTTGTGTGGGGACATTGCTTGGGGTTGTTATGTTAGCTGTTGGTCAAATGGTGATGGTAGCAAAACTCGGTAATTATGGTCTACCAATAATGATAATTGGAGGATTAATAATCATTTGCGGACTTGCGCTTGCTGCTGTTCAAGGTACGTCATCATTGTCTGGAAAATGTCCATACTGTAATGCTGATGCAAAAGGAAATGTACCTGGATTTAACTGTCAACGATGTGATAAAAGAATAATAGTTATTGAATCAATGTTTTATAAAGATGATGACGTTAAAAAAGAAGACTTTCATATTTCTGAGCGTTCAAAGAAAGAAATGTTACCGCGTGATTAACTTTTTTTAGTTCCTTCATATACTCTATAGCCACCGCTCCCTTGACCAATTTGCTTTATATTAGATAATTTTTCAGCCATTACTTTCTTAAATGTTTCAGCACCTTGTTTTTTTCTCGCTACCAAATAGAAGCGACCATCTATATTTAATCTAAGTGCAGATTCACGGATTAATTCAAAAACGAGAGCATTTCCTGTGCGTATTGGTGGATTTGTAATAATCATGTCATATTTTTGTTCTGGGAAGGCTGTAAAGCCAGCTCCGTTAGCAATTATAATATTTGATACTTTATTTAATTCAGCATTTTTAATAGATAATTCAACTGCCCGTTGATTAGGATCAGACATATATAATAATGCTGAAGGCATTTTACATGCTGCAACTATACCAATAACTCCATACCCACATCCTAAATCAAGAATTGTTGATGCATTATTAAAATCAATTGCTTTTAATAATTCTATAGTTCCCGGGTCAACATGGTCTCGTGAAAATACTCCGTGGTCCGTCCAAAAGGTATAGTCATTACCAAGGATACGAGAAGTAATTTTCTGCATATCACTGGATGATGTTGGATTAGTGGTATAATAGTGTTCGTTGTTCATATATTGATAAATAATAACAAAAATAAGTAAATACTTCGAGTAAGTTATGAAGTGTGGCTGCCCGGGGAGGGGT
>JBIJDE010000564.1:0-3236 GCA_044344305.1 Armatimonadota bacterium | reverse complement strand
ACAGGTTCATTCATATCATCGCCTTCTACCAATACAGTATATAAACCTGTTATCGTGCCTCTATCTCCAGCACCTGCGCGTTCAAGTAGTTTGGGTAAAACAGCAAAAACACTGGGGGTATAACCACGAGTTGTTGGCGGTTCACCAACAGCTAAACCAACCTCGCGTTGCGCCCAGGCGAAACGTGTTACCGAGTCCATTGTCAACATAACGTCCATGCCCTGATCGCGAAAAAACTCTGCTATAGTCGTCGCTACCATTGCACCCTGTAATCGTTGAATAGATGGCTGGTCAGAAGTAGCAACTACTACTACTGAACGACTCATGCCTTCTTCACCGAGTCTCTTCTCAATAAACTCCCGCACTTCACGACCGCGTTCGCCAATAAGTCCAATTACATTCACATCCGCGCTGGATGTCCGGGCAATCATACCTAACAATGTTGATTTGCCAACTCCTGAACCCGCGAAAATGCCAACACGCTGCCCCTTGCCGCATGTTAAAATACCATCAATAGCACGTACACCAAAACGTAAAGGGGTTTCAATAGATTTTCGTTGCAATGGGTGTGGAGGGGTTTGAAAAACTGGATATTCTGCTTCTGGAAAAATCGGGCCTTTACCATCAATCGGATTACCAAGACCATCAAGAACCCGCCCAAGCAATTCCATACCAACTTTTACTGTGCGAGATGTGCCAGTACCCACAACCTCATTACCATTGGCTATTTGTTCAACGTCTGCAAGTGGCATTAACAATACGCGATTTTCTCTAAAACCCACGACCTGTGAAGGCACTGGTTTGCGATTTCTGCCGGTTATAATATAACAAATCTCTCCAATACTTACCTGGGGACCTAATGATTCTACAACTATACCGACAACTTGAACCACCTTACCATTCATTTGAATCGTATTCAGTCGTTTTACTATTCCTATAAACTTTGATAGATCAGGAGTTTTCATTTCCATCGTATTCCGCCTCCGCAGCATCAAGCAATGCCTTTTTCACCACATTCAACTGTGATGACGGCCTGGCATCTAAGGTACCACTGACGGTTTCTATCAATACTCCCCCCTGCTCTATTCTTCTATCATCGTGGATTTGCAAATCTTTAACACCATCAACATCTTCTATTAAATCATTCTTCTTATTCAAAAATATATGCATATCATTTGGATTTACAATTACAGTTACCTGCTCTCTTTCGCGTAATCTCTTCAGGCAATTGCGGGTTAAATCCAACAACATTTCTGGATTCATTTTCAATTGCTGAGTTAATATTTTTTCTGATATTGCAATGGCTAAATTCAACAATTCCTGTTCAGAACTTTCATAAAATGATTCGCGATCATGATTCACTTCTTCAACCAAATTTTCGATATTCCGCACCATATCGCGATATTCATCTTCTGCCTGTTTTAATCCTGTTTCATACCCGTCTTTTTTGGCTCTATCACGAATTTCCACACCATCGGCATCAGCCAATGCTCTTATCGCATCAGCTTCGCGTTGTGCGCAATTAATAATCTCGGCAACCTTATCTTCTACAGAAACTTCACACTCTAAATCGTATGCAGATTCTGACATTAAATTCACCGGCTGCCAACATTCACCAATATATTCTGTACTTTTAATGACCTTCGACTGCATAACGTGCTATCACACTCTCTTCTTTTCGGAATGAAAGATAATTCATTACTGCGCTTGCAACAGACTCCTGTGCCTGGTTAATCTCACTTAATGGCCGGACAGGAATTTTTCGTTGTAATGACATTCGGCGGGATAATGGCAATGCCGAAACTATCTTTCGTTTTAATTCATCATCAGCCCCAATTAATGCTATTGAGATATCATTAATATTAACATTGCTTAATGCGGGACGTAAAATAGACATATCAATGCGGATAAAATCAAAGAACGATATTTTATGTTCATTTTCTGAAGTTTCCGGTATTGGTACATCAACATTTACAACTGGTTTTGATTTTATTATAGGAATTTCTTCTTCTGTAGTTATAAATCCATCTTTTCGCATCTTATCCGCTTTAGATTTAAATGCTTTATCTAACTGCGATACAGCTTCAATACCGGGAGGTGTTAAAGTTGTAATTTTTTTTGCTACTTCTATTTTCTTATCATCAGGCATTAAATCTAATGTCATTGCAGCATTTTCAGCAGTCATGCTCAACAGTAACATCGCAGCAATATGCGCAGGTTCACCTTCCAGTAATTTTACAGCCATCTCCGGCATCAGGTTATTAATAAAATCAACCTGGTGTGGCCGCGCAGAAACCTGTCCGATTATTTCATCAGCTTTTTCGCCACCTAATGCTTTATCCAACACTTGTCTTGCAAAAGTAAATCCAGCATTTCTACGTTCTTCCGCATTTACTCTGGTCTGGAATTCCCTTAATACTGCTCTTCTGGCGTGTTGAGGAATGGAATCAATATGTATTAAATCATGAGTAATTCGCGACACTTCATCTGAAGATAATATCTCCAAAACTGCTGCCGCTTTTTCTTCACCCAACGCTACTAATAATGTAGCGATTTTTTGAGTTTTTGTTAATGGAATTATGGGTCTTGTATCAGTCATTTCATCACCCTAATTTGTTATTCTTCGGATAACATTCCTTTAATAACAGTAGCTACCCTTTTCGGGTCTAATTCGCGCAGTTGTTCGTCAGAAAATCTTGATTGATTTTGAGAGACGCCAAGAGAACTATACATGTTCTGCATTACGTCAGTTGGCTGACCATCAGGAGTGACGAAGTTTGGCAATTGATTATATGACTGTGAATTATTCGTCAGTTCTGCATAATTAATATCAGAAGGTGGTAAATATTTTGCCTGTACTGGTGCGAGAGTAGCACGATAAATTGACATTAATACAACTAAAAATACAATAGTAACTAATATCCCCGCACCCCACTTTACCCCCATCATAATCATCGAATTACGGTCTTGTTTTTTAGCGTCTTCTTCTTCTGTCTTAGAAAATGTCTGGTCAAACTCGACTGATGTTGCAGTAACTTTTGCCACATTAACACCCACTACAGCCGCCACGTTTGAACGTAAATCTTCAATTTTTTGATTAACAGTTTTATCAACCATTAATGATACCGTTACATCTTCTATCTGTCCAGATGGAATATCTTCTCTTTCTATTCTTTTTGAAATTTTATAATTTACATTCTTTTCTTTACGCGAATATCCACCTTTGCTACCTGCAC